>NZ_JBSGFD010000214.1:0-13291 GCF_053603215.1 Kitasatospora sp. NPDC004240
ATCTGGCGTTGACTTTTGGCACGCTGTTGAGTTCTCAAGGAACGGACACTTCCTTCGGACCGCCTTCCAGCGGGCCCTCCGGGCGCTTCGTTCTTGTTTCCAGCTTATCAGATCCGTTTACCTGGCCTTGACCGGGGCTTTTCGTATCTGAAACCTGCTGTTAACCGTCGTCTTGCGGCGACTCGACCAACCATAGCGGGTCGTCCGCCGCGGCGCGAATCGGCCTCGCCGGACGTCACCCGTCCGGAGGCACCATTTGTTGCCCTCGCGAGCATATACAGCAATGGTCCGGATTCGCCAAAATGCCTGTAGAGTGCGGCGCATCGACCGAGAGGACTAGACCACTTGCGGGCGATGGGCGGTCCCGCTGACGCTCCGGCAGCCATCACCCCGCGCGGGCGGACGGGCCGGTCAGGGCAGGTGGGGACGGGCGCCCGTTGCCCGGGTATGTCAGCAGATGTCCGAAGTTGACATGATTTAGGCTTCAGTCGATGTCCTGCCGCTGCTCGCGGCCGCTCGCTGTACTGCGCACTTGGGAGGCTCAACCATGACCACTGTGACGTCGCCGCTGACCGGCCGCGCCGTCGGGCTCGCCGCGGTGCCCGACCCCGTCTTCGCCGGCGCGATGGTCGGTCCCGGCACCGCCATCGACCCGGTGCGCCGGCCCACCGAGGCCGTGGCGCCCGTGGACGGCGTCGTCGTCTCCATGCACCCCCACGCGTTCGTCGTGGTGGACGCGGAGGGCCACGGGGTGCTGACCCACCTGGGCATCGACACCGTCCAGCTGAACGGTGAGGGCTTCGAACTGCTGGTCAACAAGGGCGACACGGTGGTCCGCGGCCAGGCCGTGATCAAGTGGGACCCGTCCGCGGTCGAGGCCGCCGGCAAGTCCCCGATCTCGCCGATCGTCGCGCTGGAGGCCGCCCCCGACGCGCTCGGCGACGTGGTGGAGAGCGGCGAGGTCGCCGTCGGCGACTCCCTCTTCGCCTGGAGCTGACGGCACCGTCCGCTCCTCCCGTCCCGCGCCCGTCGTGAGGACGCTCTCTCTATATCTCCATCCATCCGGGAGTCCTCCCCTCTGTCTCTTCGACACGGGGCCCGTCCTGCCGGAGGAACGACCCTCACCCCCCGGGCCGCTCGGCGCCCGGGGCTCGGGCGCGCACCGGTGGTCACCGGACGCGGGCCAGCCGAGCCAATCCACCCCGCCCCGCCGGATCCCGACGGGGCGGCCCGGCCCAGAGCGGCTCCCGGCGCCCAGTGCGGTTCCCCCGGTGCGGCCGCGCTATCTCGAAGCGGACAAGCGGAGACAGTGACATGGAGAAGACGCTGCGCGGCGTGGGTGTGAGCCACGGAGTCGCGATCGGCCAGGTTCGGCACATGGGTACGGCGGTGCTGGAGCCGCCGGCCACCCAGATCCCGACCGAGGACGCGCCGCGCGAGCAGGCCCGGGCCCAGGCCGCGGTCGACGCGGTCGCCGCCGACCTGATCGCCCGGGGCAACCTGGCCGGCGGTGAGGCCCAGGCGGTGCTGGAGGCCCAGGCGCTGATGGCGCAGGACCCGGAGCTGATGGCCGACGTGGCCCGCCGGATCGCCGTCGGCAGCAGTGCCGAGCGCGGTGTGTACGACGCCTTCGCCGCCTACCGCGCGCTGCTCGCCTCCGCCGGGGAGTACCTGGCCGGCCGGGTCGCCGACCTCGACGACGTGCGCAACCGCATCGTGGCGCGGCTGCTGGGCGTACCGATGCCGGGCGTGCCGGACAGCGACGAGCCGTACGTGCTGTTCGCCCGGGACCTGGCGCCGGCCGACACGGCGCTGCTGGACCCCGCGCTGGTGCTCGGCTTCGTGACCGAGGAGGGCGGGCCGACCAGCCACAGTGCCATCCTCGCCCGCGCCATGGGCGTGCCGGCCGTGGTGGCGCTGCCGGGCGCGACCGACGTGGCCGAGGGCACCGTGGTCGCCGTCGACGGCAGCTCCGGCGACGTGCTGCTGGAGCCGTCCCAGGAGAAGCAGGACGAGCTGCGGCGGATCGCCGCCGAGCGCAGGGCCGCGCTGGCGGCCTCCTCCGGTCCGGGCCGGACCTCGGACGGCCACCGGGTGCCGCTGCTCGCCAACGTGGGTGGCCCGGCGGACCTGCCGGCGGCACTGGCGGCGGGCGCGGAGGGCGTGGGCCTGTTCCGCACCGAGTTCCTGTTCCTGGACGACTCGGCCAAGGCGCCGAGCGAGGAGAAGCAGGTCGAGGCGTACCGCAAGGTGCTGGAGGCGTTCCCGGAGAGCCGGGTCGTGGTGCGGGCGCTGGACGCGGGCGCGGACAAGCCGCTGGACTTCCTGACCCCGGCGGACGAGCCGAACCCGGCGCTGGGCGTGCGCGGCCTGCGGACGCTGCTGGAGCACCCCGAGGTGATGCGGACCCAGCTGCGCGCGCTGGCGAAGGCGGCCGAGGGCCTGCCGGTGCACCTCGAGGTGATGGCGCCGATGGTGGCCGACCGCAAGGACGCCAAGGACTTCGCGCAGGCGTGTCGGGAGGCCGGTCTGAGCGCCAAGTTCGGCGCGATGGTGGAGATCCCGTCGGCCGCGCTGCGGGCGCGTTCGATCCTGGAGGAGGTCGAGTTCCTGTCGCTGGGGACCAACGACCTCGCGCAGTACACCTTCGCGGCCGACCGCCAGGTGGGTGCGCTGGCCCGTCTCCAGGACCCGTGGCAGCCGGCGCTGCTGGACCTGATCGCGTTCGCCGCGGAGGCGGCGCAGGCGTCCGGCAAGAGCTGCGGCGTCTGCGGCGAGGCGGCCGCCGACCCGCTGCTGGCGTGCGTGCTGACGGGTCTCGGGGTGACCAGCCTGTCGATGGGCTCGGCGTCGATCCCGTACGTGCGGACCGCGCTGGCCAAGTACACGCTGGCGCAGTGCCGTCGGGCGGCCGAGGCGGCGCGGGCGGCGGACAGCGCCGAGGAGGCGCGGGCCGCGGCGCAGCAGGTGCTGTCGGGCGAGTAGCCCCGAGTAGCCCGCGGACGGGAGCGACGGACGGCAGCAGAGGAGGGCCCTTCCACCGTGACGATGGGAGGGCCCTCCGGCTGTCTCCGGGTCAGGCCTTGCGCTCGCGCCGGAGCTGCTCGAAGAACCGCAGGTGGTCGAGGTTGTCCACGGAGCCGGGGTTGACGGCCTGCTCCAGCGGGGTGCCGGAGAGCAGGCGCTTGACCGGGACCTCGATGCGCTTGCCGGTCAGGGTGTGCGGCAGGCCCCGGACGGCGATGACCTCGTCGGGGACGTGGCGCGGGGAGAGCTCGGTGCGCAGTGAGGTGCGGATGCGGCCGATGAGGTCCTCGTCGAGGGCGGCGCCGGGGGCGAGGACGACGAACAGCGGCATCCAGTAGCCGCCGTCCGGCTCCTCCAGGCCGATGACCAGGGATTCGGCGATCTCGGGGAGGCGCTCGACGACCTCGTAGATGTCGGAGGAGCCCATCCGGACGCCCTGGCGGTTCAGGGTGGAGTCGGAGCGGCCGTGGATGACGACGGTGCCGCGCGAGGTGACGGTGATCCAGTCGCCGTGGCGCCAGGTGCCCGGGTACATCTCGAAGTAGCTGTCGCGGTAGCGGGCGCCGTCGGGGTCGTTCCAGAAGCCGGTGGGCATGGACGGGATGGGCTTGGTGACGACGAGCTCGCCGACCTCGTCGGTGCGCGGGCGGCCCTGGACGTCCCAGGACTCGACGGCGGCACCGAGGCAGGGGGCCTGGATCTCGCCGAGGTGCACGGGGAGGGTGGGGACGCCGCCGACGAAGCAGGAGCAGACGTCGGTGCCGCCGCTGACGGAGGCGAGCCAGACGTCCTCCTTGACCTCGTCGTAGATCCAGCGGAAGCCGTCGGGCGGCAGCGGGGAGCCGGTGGTGCCGAGGCAGCGGAGGGCGGAGAGGTCGAGGTCGCGTCCGGGGCGCAGGCCGGCCTTGCGGCTGGCGATGACGTACGCGGCGGAGGTGCCGAGGACGGTGGCGCGGGTGCGGGCGGCGACCGACCAGAAGGCGCCGGTGTCGGGGTGGCCGGGGCTGCCGTCGTAGGTGACGATCGTGGACCCGACGAGGAGGCCGGCGATGAGGAAGTTCCACATCATCCAGCCGGTGGAGGTGTACCAGAGGAAGCGGTCCTCGGGGCCGAGGTCGAGGTGGAGGCCGGCCTGCTTGAGGTGTTCGAGCAGGATGCCGCCCTGGCTCTGGACGATGGCCTTGGGCAGGCCGGTGGTGCCGGAGGAGTAGAGCACCCAGAGCGGGTGGTCGAAGGCGACGGGCTCGAAGACCGGCTCGGTGTCGGCGGCGACCAGGTCGTCCCAGTGCAGGGCGCCCTCGGGGGCGGGGGCGCCGAGCAGCGGGACGTGGACGACGGTGCGCAGGGTGGGCAGTTCGCGGCGCAGCTCGGCGACGACGTCGGTGCGGTCGTGGTCCTTGCCGCCGTAGTGGTAGCCGTCGATGGCGAAGAGGACGGCGGGTTCGATCTGCTGGAGGCGGTCGAGGACGCTGCGGGCGCCGAAGTCGGGGGCGCAGCTGGTCCAGACGGCGCCGACGGCGGCGGTGGCGAGGAGGGCGACGGCGGCCTGCGGGACGTTGGGCAGGTACGCGCTGACGCGGTCGCCGGGGCCGATGCCGCGGGCGCGCAGGGCGGCGGCGAGGGAGCCGACCTGGCGGCGGAGTTCGGCCCAGGTGAGGACGGCGGGCTGCTCGGTGGTCTCGTCCAGGTGGAGGATGGCGGGCCGGTCGGCGTGCTCCGGGTCCTCGCCGTACCGCAGGGCGTGCTCGGCGTAGTTGAGGCGGGCGCCGGGGTACCAGCGGGCGCCGGGCATCGAGGCGTCGGCGAGGACAGCCTCGGGCGCGGTGCTGAAGCGGACGTCGTACCACTGGGTGATCGCGGTCCAGAAGCGGTCGAGGTCGGCGACGGACCAGGCGTGCAGGTCGGCGTAGCGGGCGGCGGCCTGGGCGTCGTCGGTGGTGGGCGCGAGCGGTGCGGCCGGTGCGCCGTGGTGCTCGGCGGCCCAGGCCTGGAAGGCCACCAGGTTGGTGGCGGCGGCCCGAGCGGGGGTGGGGCGCCAGAGCGGCTGGTCCTGGGACGGTGTGCTCACGGTGGTGGTCTCCCGGCCGGTGGTGGGGACGGGGACGCTCGTGGCAGGGCCCGTCCGGTTGGGCTGTCGGTGCAGACCATGCCATGCGAGCGGCCTGTACGCCAGGGCCCGCCGGGCGGACGCGCGCTGGTCAGCCGGTTGCCGGTGGCCGGTCAGTGCGGGGTGTACTCGCCGTTGAACCAGGAGCGGGAGACGTTGACGTGGAAGTCCCAGGCGAGCGGGGTGTCGGCGGTGGCGAGCAACCAGCCGTCGGTCTCCTCGGTGGGCCGGGAGGGTGGGAGTTCGGCGAGCGGGCGGGCCGGGAGCAGTCCGCAGAGGAAGACGAAGCGGCCGTGAGGGTCGGAGGTGGTGGAGATCAGGGTGATGTCGGCGGGGTCGGCCGGGATCCCGGTTTCCTCGCGGAGTTCGCGGACGCACGCCTGCTGCCAGGTCTCGCCGAAGTCGATGTAGCCGCCGGGGAAGGCGAGTTCGCCGTAGCCGGGTTCGATGGTGCGGCGGATGACCACCAGGGCGGGGTCGGCCTCGGGGCGGGTGACCGGAAGAACGGTGATCGCGACGGGCAGGGGGTTGCGGTAGCTGATCTCGGCGCAGCCGGGGCAGGTGCGCGGCCAGACGGTGGTGCCGGCGGGGTAGGGGGTGCCGCACCAGTGGCAGTGGGAGTTGGGCCGGTTGATCGTCCTGCTCACCTCTTGAGTGGTCATGGCCGGATCGTAGTGGCGCCGGGGCCCCGTCGGGGTGACGGTCAGCGAATCCCGTCGGGGTGGGTGGGGCGCAGCAGGGCGGGGTGCAGGAGGCCTGCGCCACCGGCACGGTAGTTGCGGGCGCGGGGGCCGCCGCGGGCGCCGCCGCGCTCGGTGGTGGTGCCGGTGCTCTCGACGAAGCCGGGGACGGAGAGCACCTTGCGGTGGAAGTTGCCGGCGTGGAGCTTCTCCGACCAGACGGCCTCGTAGACGGCGCGCAGCTCGGGGATGGTGAAGTCGTGCGGCAGGAACGCGGTGGCCAGCGGGCTGTACTCGATCTTGGCGCGGGCGCGGTCCAGGCCGTCGGCGAGGATGCGGGCGTGGTCGAAGGCGAGCACGGTGGGCGCGGCCGGGCCGGGGTGGGGGCCGGTGGGCCCGTCGACGCCACCCCCGTGGGTGTCGACGGGCTCACCGGCGGCTGGCGACCGGCCGGTGGTCGGCCGGAGGTCGAGGTCGGTGACGGGGTGCCAGGCGGCGGCCGCGGCGTCGCTGCCGGCCCGCGGGTCGGGCAGGTCGGGGGCGAAGGCGAGGTAGGCGACGGAGACCACGTGCATGCGGGGGTCCCGGTCGGGGGCGCCGTAGCTGCCGAGCTGTTCGAGGTGGACGCGGCTGAGGGCGTCGTCGGCGTCGGTGCCGCCGCACAGGCCGGTCTCCTCGGCGAGCTCGCGGGCGGCGGCCTGGTCGAGGCTCTCCTCGCCGGCGCGCAGGAAGCCGCCGGGCAGGGCCCACTGCCCCTGGTACGGCGGGGCGGCGCGCTCGACGAGCAGCACGTTCAGGGCGCCGTCGCGCAGGGTCAGGGCGACCACGTCGACGGTGACGGCGACGGGGGTGTAGGCGCGCGGGTCGTACGCGGCGAGCCAGGCCTGCTCGGCGGCGTCGTCGTGGGGTCGTGCCGGGGCCATCGGGCTCTCCTTCCGGTGCGCCTCGCCGGGGTTCGCGGGGGGTTCTCCGGGGGGTCTCGTCCTTCTCGGTCTGAGCACAACGTAGCGATCGCCTGACCGTGCGGCAAATGGTTTTCCGGGCGGGTCCGGGCGCGGGTCCGTGCCGTGCGTGTCGGATCTACCCTGTGAGCGGGGCGCGGCGGTGCGGGCCGGGTCGGTCGGGAGGTGGTCGCGGTGGCCGGGAGGTCGTTCGCCGACGCGCTGGCCGCCGGCCCCCTGGTGCTGGACGGCGGGATGTCGAACCAGCTGGCGGCGCAGGGCTGCGACCTGTCGGACGCGCTGTGGTCGGCGCGGCTGCTGGCGGACGGCCCGGAGGCGGTGCGGCGGGCGCACCGGGCGTACTTCGCGGCGGGGGCGCGGGTCGCGATCACCGCGAGCTACCAGGCGAGTTTCGAGGGGTTCGGACGGCGCGGGGTGGACCGGGCCGGGGCCGCGCGGCTGCTGGCGCGCAGCGTGGAGCTGGCGCGGGAGGCGGCCGCGGCGCCGGGGGACGGCCGGGAGCGGTGGGTGGCGGCCTCGGTGGGGCCGTACGGGGCGGTGCTGGCGGACGGCTCGGAGTACCGGGGGCGGTACGGGCTGGGGGTGGCGGAGCTGGTGGCGTTCCACCGGCCGCGGCTGGAGGTGCTGGCGGCGGCCGGGCCGGACGTGCTGGCGCTGGAGACGGTGCCGGACGTGGACGAGGCGCGGGCGCTGCTGCGGGCGGTGCGCGGGTTGGGGGTGCCGGCCTGGCTGTCGTACAGCGTGGCCGGCGGCCGGACGCGGGCGGGCCAGCCGCTGGCGGAGGCGTTCGCGCTGGCGGCCGAGGCCGAGGAGGTGGTGGCGGTGGGGGTGAACTGCTGCTCCCCCGAGGACGCGGACCGGGCGGTGGCGCTGGCGGCGCGGGTGTCGGGGAAGCCGGTGGTGGTGTACCCGAACAGCGGTGAGGGGTGGGACACGGACGCCCGGGCGTGGCGCGGCGGCCCGACGTTCCGGGCGGAGCGGGTGGCGGGCTGGCTGGCGGACGGCGCCCGGCTGGTGGGCGGCTGCTGCCGGGTGGGGCCGCGGGAGATCTCGGCGGTGGCGGCCGCGGTACGGGCGTCGCCGGAGGGCGCGGGCCACGGCGGACAGGGCGTGTGAGGAGCCACGCGCGGGGACGCCGCGGACGGGCGGCGGCGTCCGTTACCGAGGGGGAACGTGCACGGAGCGGGGGCGGCCTGGCAGACTCGTGCCGTCAACCCTATGGTCGACAATGTCGACCGCCTGTCAGCGCGGAGGTATCGAATGCCCGGCCCGATCCAGTCGCTCTCCCGGGCCGCCGCGATCATGCGCCTGCTGGCCGGCGGCGAACGCCGCCTCGGCCTGTCCGAGGTCGCGACGGCGCTGGACCTCGCCAAGGGGACGGCGCACGGCATCCTGCGCACCCTCCAGCAGGAGGGGTTCGTGGAGCAGGACCCGGAGAGCGGGAAGTACCAGTTGGGGGCCGAGCTGCTACGGCTCGGCCAGAGCTACCTGGACGTGCACGAGCTGCGCGCCCGCGCGCTGGTCTGGGCGGACGACCTGGCCCGCGCGGCCGGCGAGACGGTCTACCTCGGGGTGCTGCACCAGCGGGGCGTGCTGATCGTCCACCACGTGTTCCGCCCCGACGACACCCGCCAGGTGCTCGAGGTCGGCTCCATGCAGCCGCTGCACAGCACCGCCCTGGGCAAGGTGCTGCTGGCGTACGACCCGGTGGCGCGCGGGGAGTTGGGCGAGGGGCCGCTGGAGTCGTACACCTCGCGGACGCTCACCGAGCTGCCGGACATCGACGCCGAGGCGGCGCTGACCCGTGAGCGGGGCTGGGCCGGGGCGATCGAGGAGACCTGGGAGGGCGTGGCCTCGATCGGCGCGCTGATCCAGGACCGGCGGCGCAACCCGGTCGGGGCGGTGTGCATCAGCGGTCCGGTGGAGCGGGTCTGCGAGGACGGCTTCGTCCGGCCGACGCTGGTCGCCTCGGTGCGCAGCGCGGCCCGGGCGATCTCCCGCGACCTGGGCGCCGGGAGGTTCTGAGGCCGCCGGACGGCCTTCCACGGGCCGGTCGGGACACCCCCGCCGCCCGGTCACCGAGAGTTCCCGCCGAGGCGCGAACGGGCAGCGGGCCCGTTCGCGCCTCGGCGTTTTTGTCCGTGATCGAGGGGGTTCGGTCGGTAGCGTCGAGTGATGGGTCACAGGTGCGTAACCCGGCCTTGACGTGGGGGCGACCTGCGGAGGAAGCTTCCGCATGACGGTCGACATTGTCGAACGACGGCCGGGAAGATCACTCCCACATGGCGCTCACCCGCACAGCGATCGCCCGGCCACCTGCCCCCACCCCCCGCTCCTCCGGGCCATATGGACAAGGGAGTCTTTGTGTCCGCGTTCTCCAACGGCGACATCTTCGTCGGCGAAACCCTCGGCACCGCCGCCCTGATACTCCTCGGCGGCGGCGTCTGCGCCGCCGTGACGCTCAAGAAGTCGAAGGCCATCAACGCCGGCTGGCTGGCGATCACCTTCGGCTGGGGCTTCGCGGTGCTGATCGCCGCCTACATGTCGGCCCCCAAGTCCGGCGCGCACCTCAACCCGGCCGTCACCCTGGCCCTCGCCGTCAAGAGCGGCGACTGGGGCAACGTCCCCATCTACCTCGTCTCCCAGATGCTCGGCGCGATGATCGGTGCCGTCCTGGTCTGGGCCACCTACCTCGGCCAGTTCCAGGCCAACCAGGAGCCGACCCTCGGCATCTTCTCGACCGGCCCCGAGATCCGGAACCCGGTCCAGAACCTGCTCACCGAGATCATCGGCACCTTCGTGCTCTGCTTCGCGATCCTCACCCAGGGCATCAACACGAGCCTCGGCGAGTCCGGTCTCGGCATCCTGATCGTCGCCTTCACCGTCGTCGGCATCGGCCTCTCGCTCGGCGGCCCGACCGGCTACGCCATCAACCCCGCCCGCGACCTGGGCCCGCGCATCGTCCACGCGCTGCTGCCGATCCCGAACAAGGGCGGCTCGGACTGGTCCTACGCCTGGATCCCGGTGGCCGGACCGGTCGTCGGCGGCCTGCTCGCCGGCGGCGTGTACAACGCCATCTTCTAAACCGCCGGGGTTTGTCCCACGCCTGAGCACGGGGACTGACCAGAGGTCAGGCCCGCCCACCCCGTACCACCCTCACCTTCGAGACTCCCGAGCCGAGGACCCTCATGACCTCCACTGGCACTGGCAACTACATCGCCGCGATCGACCAGGGCACCACCTCCAGCCGCTGCATCATCTTCGGCGCCGACGGCCGCATCGTCGCCGTCGACCAGCAGGAGCACCGGCAGATCTTCCCCCAGCCCGGCTACGTCGAGCACGACGCCACCGAGATCTGGACCCGCGTGCAGTCGGTCATCCGCGGCGCCCTGGAGAAGGCCGGCCTGACCAAGGACGACATCCGCGCGATCGGCATCACCAACCAGCGCGAGACCACCGTGCTGTGGGACCGCCACACCGGCGAGCCCGTGCACAACGCGCTGGTCTGGCAGGACACCCGTACCGAGGCGCTCTGCCGCGAGCTCGGCCGCAACGTCGGCCAGGACCGCTTCCGCCGCGAGACCGGCCTCCCGCTGGCCAGCTACTTCGCCGGCCCGAAGATCCGCTGGCTGCTGGACAACGTCGAGGGCCTGCGTGAGCGCGCCGAGGCCGGCGACATCCTCTTCGGCACCATGGACACCTGGGTCATCTGGAACCTCACCGGTGGTGTCAACGGCGGCAAGCACGTCACGGACGTCACCAACGCCAGCCGCACCATGCTGATGAACCTGCAGACCCTGGCCTGGGACGAGAAGATCGCCGAGTCGATGGACGTGCCGCTGGCCGTCCTGCCGGAGATCCGCTCCTCGGCCGAGGTCTACGGCCACGCCGTCGGCGACCTGGAGGGCGTGCCGGTCGCCTCCGCGCTCGGTGACCAGCAGGCCGCGCTCTTCGGCCAGACCTGCTTCGACAAGGGCGAGGCCAAGTCGACCTACGGCACCGGCACCTTCCTGCTGCTCAACACCGGCGAAGACATCGTCAACTCGTACCACGGCCTGCTGACCACCGTCGGCTACCGGATCGGCGACCAGGCCCCGGTCTACGCCCTGGAAGGCTCGATCGCCGTCACCGGCTCGCTGGTGCAGTGGCTGCGCGACCAGCTCGGCATCATCTCCACCGCCGCCGAGATCGAGACCCTCGCCAACACCGTCGAGGACAACGGCGGCGCCTACTTCGTCCCGGCCTTCTCCGGCCTGTTCGCCCCGTACTGGCGCTCCGACGCCCGCGGTGTGATCGCCGGCCTCACCCGGTACGTGACCAAGGGCCACCTGGCCCGCGCCGTCCTGGAGGCCACCGCCTGGCAGACCCGCGAGGTCGTCGACGCGATGGAGAAGGACTCCAAGGTCAAGCTGACCGCCCTCAAGGTCGACGGCGGCATGACCAGCAACAACCTGCTCATGCAGAACATCGCCGACGTCCTGGACGCCCCGGTCGAGCGGCCCTACGTGGCCGAGACCACCGCGCTCGGCGCCGCCTACGCGGCCGGCCTGGCCGTGGGCTTCTGGAACGACCTGGACACCCTGCGGGCCAACTGGCACCGCGCCGCCGAGTGGACCCCGCGCATGGACGAGGAAACCCGCGAGCGCGAGTACAAGAAGTGGCTCAAGGCCGTGGAGCGCACCATGGGCTGGGTGGAGGAGGACGAGCAGAGCTGACCGCGGAAGCCGGTCGGGGCCCCGTGCCCCGGCCGGCCCGTTCCCGTTTCACCGGCCCGCCGCACACGGGCCGACCGGCCCCCGGCAGGGGCCGCACCGCACACCGAGAGGAGTAACGGCGCCGCCCGACCCGCGCGCCGTACACACACCATGGCAACCATCCCGACCCTGGGCGCCGAGCGCTCCGCCGGCCGTACCGCCTCCCGCGCCGAGACCCGCGAACTGCTGGGCAAGGCCACCTACGACCTGCTGGTGATCGGGGGCGGCATCCTCGGCACGGCCGTCGCCTGGACCGCCTCCCAGGCGGGCCTGAAGGTCGCCATGGTCGACGCCGGCGACTTCGCCGGGGCCACCTCCAGCGCCTCCTCCAAGCTGGTCCACGGCGGTCTGCGCTACCTGCAGACCGGCGCCGTCAAGCTCGTCGCCGAGAACCACAAGGAGCGCCGCGCGCTCGCCACCGACGTGGCCCCGCACCTGGTCAACCCGCTGACCTTCTTCGTGCCGGTCTACAAGGGCGGCCCGCACAGCGCGCCCAAGCTCGGCGCCGGCGTCTTCCTCTACTCCGCGCTCTCCGCCTTCCGCGACGGCATGGGCCGCGTCTCCACCGCCGCGCACGCCGCCCAGCAGGTGCCCGCGCTGCGCACCGAGGGCCTGCGCTCGGTGGCCGTCTACGGCGACCACCAGATGAACGACTCCCGCGTGGCCGTGATGACCGTGCGCGCCGCGGTCGACGCCGGCGCCGTGGTGCTCAACCACGCCGAGGTCACCGGGCTGCGCTTCACCGGCGGCCGGGTCACCGGCGCCGACCTGAAGGACCGCCTGGACGGCACCGAGTTCGGCGTCGACGCCCGCCTGGTGCTCAACGCCACCGGCCCCTGGGTCGACCACCTGCGCCGCATGGAGGACGCCGGCGCCGCGCCGTCGATCCGCCTCTCCAAGGGCGCCCACGTGGTCGTCAAGCGCCGCGCCCCGTGGCGCGCGGCCCTGACCATCCCGATCGACAAGTACCGCGTCTCCTTCGCCATCCCGTGGGAGGACCACGTCCTGCTCGGCACCACCGACGAGGAGTACACCGGCGACCCGCAGGACGTCCGCGCCACCGAGGCCGACATCGACCAGATCATCGGCGAGGCCGGCCACGCCATCCGCGACGAGCACATCGACCGCGACCTGATCACCTACGCCTTCGCCGGCCTGCGCGTGCTGCCCGGCGGCCCCGGCGACACCGCCGCCGCCAAGCGCGAGACCGTGGTCACCGAGGGCAGGGGCGGCATGCTGTCGGTCGCCGGCGGCAAGTGGACCACCTACCGCCACATCGGCCGCACCGTGCTGGAGAAGCTCGCCCACGTGCCCGGCACCGGCCTCGGCGAGGACATGTCGCCGATCGCCGCAACCGTGCCGCTGCCCGGCGTCGGCGCCCCGAACGCCGTCGCGCACCGCCTGCTGATCGACCGCGAGCCCGGCTCCCGGATGGAGCCGCTGGTCGCCAAGCACCTGGCCAGCCACTACGGCACCCTCTCCTTCGAGATCGCCCGCCTGATCGCGGAGAACCCCGAGCTCGGCGAGCCGATCCACCAGGACGGCCCGGACGTGTGGGCCCAGGTCGCCTACGCCGCCGACAACGAGTGGGCGTACACCACGGACGACGTGCTGCGCCGCCGCACCACGATGACCGTCCGCGGCCTGGACACCCCGGAGATCCGCGAGCAGGTCGAGGCCTTCCTCGCCAAGCGCGCCGGCCGCTGACCCGGCCGGGAACGCGACGCAACCCCCGCCGGGCCGCCCGGCGGGGGTTGCGTC
>NZ_JBSGFD010000215.1:0-13104 GCF_053603215.1 Kitasatospora sp. NPDC004240
AGGAGCCATGGCGGAGCCCTGGTGACCGAGGAGAAACCGTCCGGGCGACAGCCATCGGCCCGCGACGCCGCACCCCTATTGCCGGTCGGTCTAAGATCCATAGCGCCGGACCGCCCGGGCGCCGGGACTCCGGCGCGGGCGGAACCGGCGACGTCACCGACGGCGTCCCCCGGGATGACGTCGTCCGAACTGGGGGGTGCTGCGATGTCGGTGGGATCCGGGCTGCGCGGGCTGGCCCGCCTCGCACGGGAGTTGCCGGCCGGGGCCGAGCTGTACCGGCTGCGGCCGGACGGCCGGGTGCTGGTCGCCGACCGCGACGGCGTACGTGAGTTGGGGCCGGACACTCCGCACGGGCCCGCCGGTGAGGAGCTGCTGCGCTTCATCGACGAGGGCCAGTTCGCCCACTACCTGATCGGGGACGCCAAGACCTCGCCCGAGCGGCCGTCCAACGCCACGTACAAGCTCGGCATCGTGGCCCCGCGCAGCGCCTTCACTCCGCACGCGCACGGCGGCGAGCACCTGGTGCTCAGCCTGGGGCACGCCGCCTGCGGCCTGTACGACGAGGGGCGGCGGCGCGTGGTGAACCTGGAGCTGACGCCCGGGCTGATGATCCGCATCCCCGAGCTGATGCCGCACTCCTTCGCCAACCGGGGCGGCGAACCGCTCAACATCCTCGCCGCCAACACCGGGTTCGGCATCGACCACGAGGACTACGCGATCACCGCCGCCGAGGCGGAACGCCGCGCCGACACCCGGCTGGCCGCCGCCCTGCGCGAGGTGGAGCGCGGCCAGCGGCTGGGTGCGGTCGGTGCGAGAGAGCGGCTGGCCGCCCGGCTCCGCCGCTTCGCCGCCGCTCTGGAGGAGCCGCGATGATCTGCCCGCACTGCGAGGCGAGCCTGCTGCAACGTCAACGCACCGACCGCCGGTGCGGCATGTGCCACAAGGAGTTCGCCCTCGACCCGAAGGTGCACGGCCCGGGGATGAACGACCTGCGGCTGCGCCGCGTCGTCACCCGGCTGACCGCCGACGGCACCCTGGCCGTGACCACCGACCAGCTCTACTGGGCCCTGCAGCGCCGCGGCCTGCCGGAGCCCGGTTTCAAGGGCTCCCGGATCAGCGGGGGCTGTCTCACCTGGCTCGGCGTGATCGGGATGGGCGTCGCCTTCTGGCTCTGGAACCCGCTCGCGGTGGCGATCGCGCTGGTCGGGGTGGTGCTGTGGGGCTTCGCGGTCCGCGAGTTCCGGCTCTCGTCGGTCCCCCGTCCGATGCCGGTCAAGGTCGAGCCGTCCTCCGCCCACGCCTTCCGCGTCTCGGTGGTCGACGGGTGGAAGCGGGTGTACCGCGGACTGCCGCCGGGGGTACGGGAGCAGGACGGCGTCAAGCCCGCCCAGCCGGTGGGCCGGCCCGCGCTCGCGGTGCTCTGCCAGGACCCGACGGTCCGCGCGTTCCTGCACGCCAACGACTTCCCCCGGCGGCACCGGGCGCTGCTGGTCCGGCAGTGGGCGGAGGCGCCGGCCGGGGTGCCGATCGTGGTGCTGCACGACGCCTCCCCGCAGGGGCAGGTGCTGGTCCTCGACACGCGGGCCGCGCGGCCCGGCCGCAGGGTGGTCGACGCCGGGCTGCCGGTCCGGGTCGTGGTCGGCTCCGAGCGCCGGTTCGTGATCCTGCGCGCCGCCGCCCCTTCCCCCGAGCTCCGGGCCAGGCTGGAGCGGTCGGCGGGCCTCACGCCCGCCGAGCTCGCCTGGTACGCCGACGGCTGGTGGAGCCCGCTCGCCGCCCTGCCGCCCGCCAAGCTGCTGGCCGCCGTCACCCACGCGGCCGAACGCGCCACCGCGCCCGCCTCCCTGGTCAAGCAGCGGCGGCCGGAGGAATCCGAGGAGACCCGGCGCCGCGCCGAGGCCGTCGGCTTCCTGAGCTGGCCCGAAGCCCCGGAGGGCGCCCGGTGATCTGCCCGCACTGCGAGCGCCGGCTGCTGCAGAAGCAGCGCACCGACCACACCTGCCAGGAGTGCGGGAAGCGCTTCGCGCTCGACCCGAAGACCGAGTACCTGAGCGACCGGCGGATCACCCACCTGGCCTCGCTGCTCACCGACCGGGGCCGGCTGGTCTGCACCACCGACCAGCTGCGCCTCGCCCTGGAGCCCCGCACGCCCCACCGCCCCCGCGCCGTGCCGAAGCCGTCCACCACCGGCGCCCGGGTCCGGCTGGCGGTGGCCGCGGTCCTCACCTCGGTGGCCGTGCTGTCGGTCGGCACCTCGGGCCAGCGCCGGCCGGTGCTCTTCACCGCCCTGTTGCTGATCGCCGCGTACCTGGCCCTCCGCGCGGCGTCGCGCCTGCACCGCGCCCGGCGCGAACGGGCCCGGGCGGCGCGCCCCTCCAGGGTGTACCCAAGCTGGTCCGAGTACCGCTTCCGGCAGATCACCCAGCGCTGGACGGCGGTCTACGGCGGGCTGCCCGAGGGCGTGGTCGAGGACGCCGCAGTCCGGCCCTCCGTACCCCCCGGAAGGCCGCTGGCGGCGGTGCTGTGCACCGACCCCACCGCCACGGCCTGCCTGCACGCCAACCGCTTCCCCGAGGGCCACCGGGTCGTGCTGGTGAGCGACGTGGAGGACGTCCCGGACGGGCTGCCCGTGGTGCTGCTGCACGACGCCTCGGCCGCCGGGTTCCTGCTCGCCGGGGAGGTCGCCGCCGCGCTGCCCGGCCGGCGGGTGGTCGACGCCGGACTGCCGCCGCGGGCCGGGCTTCCCGCCACGCCCTGCGTCCGCATGCGCGACGTCGACGAGCTGCCGGACGTGCCCGACCTCGCGGAGCGGCTGGCCGCCGTCCCCGGACTCGACGAGCAGGCGCGGGACTGGTACGCGGCCGGCTGGTGGAGCCCGCTGGCCGCCGTCCGGCCCGCCCTGCTGCTGGACGCCGCCGCCAAGGCCGTCGAACGGGCCACCGCGCCCGCGTCCCTGATCGAGCAGCGCCGCCCGGAGGGGCCGACCGCCGAGGCCGTCGGCTTCCTCACCTGGCCCGAGGAGGCCACCGCATGACCGTCCCCGCCACCGCACCGGGCTTGTGGGCCCGCCCGCGCCGCCGTCCGCTGCTGGAGGGCGCGCTGGGCATCGCCGCCGTACGGGCGGGCGCGCCCGGCGGGCTGCGGTACACCGAGCGCCAGCTGTACTACGAGCTGTGCCGGGTGCTCCAGCCCCTGCACGCCGGGCCGCGGCGCGTCCCGTACACGCTGGCGCCGCCCGTGCGGTACGCGCGCTTCGCCGAGGCCCTGGAGCGGCGGCGCGGGGAGCTCCCCGGGCTGCTGCCGCCCGCCGGCCCCGCGGCGCCGGCCGTACCCGCGGCCGAGGGCGACCTGTACGACTACGGGCTGCCCCGGCTGGTGGTCTGCCAGAGCCGGGACATCGCCCGGATGCTGATCGCCAACGACCTCCACCTGGAGGCGGCCTGCCCGATCGTCGCCGACGGGGAACTGCCGCTGGACGAACGGGTGGTGGCCGCCCTGGTGCGGGCCGGCGACGCCGTCGTGCACGTCCTGCACGACGCCAGCCCGACCGGACTGGCCCGCTTCGAGGCGGTCCGGGCCGCGTACGGCGACGTGCTGCGGGTGCGCTCGATGGGCCTGGTCCCCCGGCACGCCGGCAGCCTGCACCTGACCTCGGGACGCGGGCCGCGCCCGTACACCGGGCCGCTGCCCGCCGCGCTGCGGCCCGAGGAACGCGCCTGGCTCGGCAGCGGGCGCACCGTCGAACTGGCCGCCGTCAACCCGGCCCGGCTCATGGCCACCGTGATCCGCCAGGTCCGCGGCAACCCCGCCGCCGCCCGGCGCACCCCGCTCGGCCGGCGCGTACGGACCGTACGCGACGCCGGCTTCCTGACCTGGCCCACGCCCTGACCCCCCTTCGCGAGGAACCCGGACGATGACGCAGCCACCGCACATCGGCTACACCGACGAACTGCTGGCGGACGGCACCGTGCACCGCCGCTACGAGGACGGCCGCAACGAATGGCGCCGCCGCGGCGCCGACGGCATCGTGCACTGGCACGACAACCGCGAGCGCTCCGGCACCGACGAGCGGCTCGGCACCGACCTGATCAAGCGCCGCTACGCCGACGGCACCGCCGAGTACGCCCGCGACATCGGCTACGGCCGCACCGTCTGGGCCCGCGGCGAGCTGGTCACCGTCAACCGGACGGCCTTCCGCGGCCGGCTCGGCACGGTGCTCGGCGCCCTCGGCGTCGCCGCGGCGACCGCGATAGCCGTCTCCCAGTTCCCGCCCCTGGAGCTCGACGAGGCCGAGGAGGAGCAGCTGCGCGAGCAGGCCCGCGCCGCCCAGGCCAACTCCGGTGGGGGCGACGGAGGGGGCGGCGGGGGCGGGGACGCCGGCGGCCCCGAGTACGCCGACGACAGCGACTGGGACGACTCCGCCGACGACGGCTGGGACGGCGACGACTTCGGCTGAGCCGACCGGCCACCCGACGGGCCACCCGCCCGGCCACCCGACCGGCCACCCGACCGGCCGGGAACGGCGCCCCGTTCCACCACGGCTCCACCAGAGAGGCCCGCCCCACCCATGGCACGCTGCTGCGCCTGCGCCGGGACCGACACCGGCCGGGCCCACGCCCACCTCGCCGCGATCAGCGGCGGACCGGCCGCCCCCGCCGCCCTGCTCCCCGGCGAACCCGGCTACGCAGAGGGCCCGTTCACCGTCGACGGCGTCACCGCCGTCGGCGAGGTGACCCTGCACAACCGCGCCGAGTTGCACGCCGCCCTGGCCGCCGCCGGCGACCCCGCCCCGGCCGGCTGCGCGGACGGCGAACTGCTGCTGCGCTGCTGGCGCCGGCTCGGCACGGACGGCCTTCGGCTCGCCGACGGCCTCTTCGTGCTGGCCGTGGTCGACGGCGCCGACCTGGTGCTGATCCGCGACCACGTCGGCGCCCGGACGATCTTCTACGCCCGCGCCGACGGCTGCTGGGCCGCCGCCACCTCGCTGCGCGCGCTGCGCCACTGGCCCGCCCTGCGGACGTCGGTGAACCTCGCCGCCGTCCGCTCCTTCCTCACCTTCGCCTACCTGCCCGGCGAGGAGACCCTGCTGCGCGGCGTGTCCGAACTGCTGCCCGGCCGGGTGCTGCGGCTCACCGCCGACGGCGAACGCCGGGAGGAGGTCTACTGGGAGCCCCGGGAGGCCCTCGCCGTCCCCGAGCTCGCGCCCGAGGAGTACGCCCGGCAGCTGCGCGCCCTGCTGGAGCGGGCCACCGCACGCCGGCTGCCCGTCGGCGAGGACGTCGCGGTGCTGCTCTCCGGCGGCGTGGACAGCTCCCTGGTCACCGCGCTCGCCGCCCGGCTGCACGACCGGCCGGTGCACACCTACTCGATCAGCTTCGGCGACGAACTCCCCAACGAACTCGGCTACTCGGGCCTGGTCGCCGAGCACTGCGGCACCGACCACCGGGTGCTGACCGTCTCCGGCGCGCAGGTCGCCGCCCGGCTCGCCGACACCGTCGCCCTGCTCGACAGCCCGGTCGGCGACCCGCTGACCGTCCCCAACCTGATGCTCGCCGAGGCGGTCGCCGGCGACGGCCTGCGGGTCTCGCTCAACGGCGAGGGCGGCGACCCGGTCTTCGGCGGGCCCAAGAACCTGCCGATGCTGGTGCACGAGATGCACCGCGACGACCCCGCCTCCGAGGTCCGCGCCGAGGCGTACCTGCGCTCGTACCGCAAGTGCTACGAGGACCTGCCCCGGCTGCTCACCCCCGGCGCGCTGCAGGCCCTCGCCGAGGAACCGCCGCCGCGCCGATTCGTCGCGCCCTACCTGCGGCCCGGCCCGATGAACTCCCTGCTCAACCAGCTGCTGCACTGCAACCTGCGCACCAAGGGCGCCCACCACATCCTCACCAAGGTGGAGCGGCTCACCGCCTCGCAGGGCGTCCAGGGCCGCTCACCGCTGTTCGACCGGCACGTCGTCGACCACGCCTTCGCCACCCCGCCACGCCTCAAACTGCACGGCACGGTGGAGAAGTGGATCCTCAAGGAGGCCGTCCGCGACCTGCTGCCCGACACCGTCACCGACCGGCCCAAGAGCGGCATGCGGGTGCCCGTCCAGCAGTGGCTGCGCGGCCCCCTGCGCGACCTCTCCGGCGACCTCCTGCTCGGCCGGCAGGCCCGCGGGCGCGGCCTCTTCCGGCCCGACACGGTCAAGCTGTGGATGCGCCGCGAGGGCGCCCTGCTACCCCGGCAGGGCGGCAAGCTCTGGCTGCTGCTGACGCTCGAACTCTGGCTGCGCGCCTACGACCTGTAGCCACCCCCTCCACACCCGAAGGGCCCGCCATGGACCTGATCGACCCCCGCACCGGCCGCACCCGCGGCACCCTCGACCCCGCCCGGGCCGAGGGCGTCACCGCGGCGGTGGCCGGCGCCCGGGCCGCCGCGCCCGGCTGGCGGGCCCTCACACCCCGCGAACGGGAACGGCGGCTGGACGCGCTCGCCGACCTGGTGGAGCGCCACCTCGACGAGTACGCCACGCTGGAGCGGGCCGGCACCGGCAAGCCGGAGGACGAGGCGGTCGGCGAGATACGCCTGGTCGCCGACCTGTTCCGGTTCTACGCCGGCGCCGCCAGGACCATGCCCGCGCCGGCCGCCGGCCGCTACGTCCCCGGCCACGAGAGCTGGGTCCGCTGGGAGCCGATCGGCGTCGTCGGCGCCGTCGTCCCGTGGAACTACCCGCTGCTGATGGCCGCGTGGCGCTGCGCCCCGGCCCTCGCGGCCGGGAACACGGTGGTCCTCAAGCCCGCCGAGAGCACCCCCGACTCGGCCGTCCTGCTCGCCGGGCACGCCGCCCGGGCCCTCGGCGAGGACGTGCTCACCGCCCTGCCCGGCGACCGGGAGACCGGACGGCTGCTGGTCGCCGCCGGGGTCGACATGATCGCCTTCACCGGCAGCGCCCGGGCCGGCGCCGACATCGCCGCCCGCGCCGGCCACCGCCGGGTCAGCCTCGAACTCGGCGGCAACAGCCCGGTCCTGGTCCTCCCCGACGCCCCCGACCACACCTGGGCCGAACTCGCCGCCGCCTGCACCTACAACGCAGGCCAGAGCTGTGCGGCGCCCGCCCGGGTGATCACCCTGGAGTCCCACTACGAGCAGGCCGTCGAGGCGCTGGCCGCGGCGATGGCCGGGCGCGAGTCCGGCCGGGACTTCGGCCCGCTCAACAACCCCGACCAGGCCGCCCGTTACGACCGGCTGCTGGCCTCCTCCGGCGCCAAGCGCTCCCTGGCCGCCCCCGGCCGCACCGACGGCCTCTGGCGGCCCGCCCGCGTCCTGGCCGACCTGCCGCAGGACGACCCGGCCGTGGTCGAGGAGGTGTTCGGCCCCCTGCTCACCGTCCAGGCCGCCCCGGACCTGGACACCGCCGTGGCCATGGCCAACGGCGTCCCCCAGGCCCTCGCCGCCAGCGTCTGGACCCGCGACCTCACCACCGGCCTCGACCTCACCGCCCGCCTGGACGCCGGCGAGGCCTGGCTCAACTGCCACCTCGTCCAGTCCCCCGAACTCCCCCACGGCGGCCGCGGCACCTCCGGTCACGGCACCGACCTGAGCACCCTCGCCCTCCAGGAGTACCAGCGCCCCAAGACCATCACCGCCCGCCTGGGCTGACGGGCCCGGGCGGTGGTGACGGCCGGTTCGGGTGGTCGGCGGAGGCTATGAGCCCCAGGCCTCGAACTCGTAGATGCGGGCGGCGGGGTCGGTGGTCTGGGTGGGTTTGGTGATCACCAGCCGGACGTGGCGGGCCGTGGTGGTGACCGGGTGGGTGGTGGTGCCGGCGGTGTTGCCGGTGACGGTGGTGACGGTGGTCCAGGGGTCGCTGGTGGAGTTTCGCACCTGGATGGTGAAGTCCCGGGTGTTCATGCCGCTGCTCTCGCCGCCGGCCGAGGCGTGCCTGACCACGAACCTGGACAGCGTGCGGGCCGAACCGAGGTCCACCTCCAGCCATTTGGCGCTGGTGGTGGTGCACCACTTGTCGCCGTTGCCGCCGGAGACGCTGCCGTTGACCGCCTTGGCCGGTGTCTCGTCGGCGTTGCAGCGGCCGGAGGCGGTGGCGGGCCGGCCCAGCGCGAGGTTGGTCCCGGTCGGCGGGGTGCCCGTCCAGGCGACGGTGGTGCTCGCCGCCGCCGAGCGGCCGTACTCGGCGGAGACCGCCTCGACCTCGACGGTGGTGGCGCCCTCGTTGCCCTCGCGGTCCAACTGCGGGACGAAGTAGGCGTCGTTGGGCGTCGCGCCGAGGAAGGTCCGGCCGCCGTCGGCGTTGCGCCGGTAGACCTCGTAGTGGTGCACGGGGGCGCCGCCGGTGGAGCCCGTCCAGGCCAGGCGCAGCGACCTCCGGGTGGCGCTGACGTCGGTGGAGCCGAGTACGGTGAGGCCGCCCGGCGCCGCGGCGGCGTCCACCGCGCCGTCGTACACGGCGAGTTGGCCGATCCGTACGTCATAGGCGGGGTCCGCGCCCTCGACCCGCAGGCCGAGCTGGGCGATGGTGCGGCCCGCGTACGCGGAGAGGTCGAGGGTGCGGCGCTCCCAGCCGGTGCCGGTGCTCGGGCCCAGGTCGAGGGTGGTGAACGTGGTGGGCGCGTCGGTGAAGGAGACCGCGGCCTTGAGGTGGTCGGCCCCGCCGCCCGGGGCCTTCACGACGACGGAGAGCCGGGTGTCGGCGGCGACCGGCAGCCTGGTCTGGTACAGCCGGATGGTGTTGGCGCTGTCGAGGCGGCCGGTGAGGCGCAGCGAGGAGCCGCCCTCGTAGGCGTCGGTGAAGTCGATGGAGGGCGTGAGCTCGCTGCCCGCCGAGTCGACCAGCCAGTGGTAGGTGGGCGGGACGTCCTGGAGGGAGAGGTTGTTCCAGCCTCCGGTGGCGACCCGGGTGCCGGCGGAGTGGTAGAAGTCGCCCTGGCCGGCGGAGAAGTGGGTGACGAAGGGCTTGGCGGTGACCGGGGTGGACTCGGCGACGTAGGAGGCGAGGCCCTTCCAGGAGGCGGAACCCGTGGTGTCGGACGGGTCACCGGTGGGACCGACCCAGTAGCGGGCGTCCCTGGCGTGGAAGTCGGCGCGGTCGGCGGCGGACTTCCAGGTCCACTCGGGGCGGTAGAGGCCCAGGGAGGTGGTGTGCGGCTGGTTCGGCGGGAAGAGCGCGTTCCAGGAGACCGAGGTGTTGTAGCCGTTGGCCTCGGTGTCGATGCCGGAGTACAGGTCGTACTCGCTGCGGCCGAGTGAACGGGCCAGGCTGCGGGAGGAGTTGAGGCCGGAGGCGGACCAGTTGAAGTTGAGGAACATCGAGTCGGAGGTGCGCCGGCCGGACTCCTGGAGGAAGGCGTCGTTGGCGCCGGTCAGCGCGTTCTGCCAACTCACCGGTCCGGACTCGGTCATGGCGTCGTACCACATGAACTCGGTGTCGGACCTGGCCTTGGTGGAGCGCATCAGCTCGCGCAGCTCGGTGGCGAGGGCGGCGTCGCCGCCACCGGTCTCCTGGTTGATGAACCAGCCGTCGAAGCCGTAGTACCGGGCGACCTGGGCGAGTTTGTCGGCCACGGGGTAGGCGCCGCCGCTTTTTTGGACGAAGTCGCGCACCCACTGGAGCTGTCCGCCGTACGCGGCGGGCGGGAAGAAGACGGTGCCGTAGACCTTGACGCCGTTGCGGTGGGCGGTGTCGATCACGGTGGGGTTGGGGGCGAGGATCAGCCCCTCGCCGGCCGAGCCGCCCCAGAAGACCAGCTTGTCGACGTACTGCCAGTAGCCGAACGCGTAGTAGTCGGTGCCCTGGGACCCCTGGGAGGGGTTGTTGGAGGTCGGTCCGAAGGAGACCAGGGAGGCGATCTTCCCCTCGCCGGCACGGGCGTCGGGGTTGGCGCGCAACGCCGGGTCGCTGCTGCGCGGCTGGAGGGGGACGCGGGAGCGGTTGAAGCGGGCGTCCGGGTCGGTGGCCGGGTCCCAGGTCAGGAGGGTGTTGGGGTACCAGTACGAGGCGTACGGCTGGTTGCCGGCGGCCGTCACCGCGGCGGGTGCGACGGGGACGGCGGGTGCGGCGGGGCCGGCGGGTGCGACGGGGGTGGCGGGGCCGGCCCAGGGCCTGGCCTGGGCGGGGGCGGCGCCCAGGACGGCGGCGCCGAGGGCGGCGCAGAGCAGCAGGGGGATCGGGCGGGGTCGTGACATGCGCTGGGCTCCGTTCGAACGGAGGAGGGTGGGGGCGGACCCGCCCCCCGGTGATGGTCCGGGAGCGGGCCGGCGTGCATGTGGACGGGCGGGAGGTGCCGGTACGGGTGCGCCCGGGAGTGCGGGTGCGGGTACGCCGGGGAGTGCGGGTGCGGGCCGGTGCGGCCGTACGGGTGCGCCCGGGCGGGTGCCGATCGGGTGCGGACGGGGTGCCGTGAACGCCCCGGCGGTACGGGCCCGCCGGGACGGCGGCCGGGCTGGGCGGTCTCCCGGCCGGACGGTGGCCGGGCTGAACGTGGCCGGGGCGGGCCGTGGTGGTGCTCCGAACGGTGGCGCGCCGGGCCGCCCCACTCGGCCCAGCGAGGCTAAACCGCTTAAGAAAAGCTGTCAACGGCCCCGGCGGCGGCCGGCGGCGAGGTGCTCTCGCGGACGGTCAGCCGGGGCGTGGGCATCTGCAGGTCACGGCCGGGGCCGGCGCCCTCGATCACCGCGAGCAGGCTGCGGGCCACCTGCTCGCCGAGCGCGAAGGTGTCCCGGCTGAGCGCGGTGAGCGGGGGGTGCACGATGCGGGCGAGCACCGAGTCGTCGAAGGAGACGATCGACAGCTCGCCGGGGACGGCGACGCCCATCTCCGCGGCCACGCCGAGGCCGGCCACCGCCATCACGTCGGAGTCGTAGATCAGCGCGGTCGGCCGCCGGGGCCGGGAGAGCAGGGTGCGGGTGGCGGCGGCGCCCTCGGCGTCGCTGAAGTCGGTGGGCACCGAGAGCGCCTCCTCCAGACCGAGCCGGCGGGAGGAGTCGCGCAGCGCCCGGATGCGCCGCTGGGTGTGCTGGAAGTGCGGCAGTCCGGCCAGGTGGGCGATCCGGCGGTGGCCGATCGCGGCGAGGTAGTCGACGATCGAGAGCATCGCCTCGCGGTCGTCGGCCCAGATCCGCAGCGGGCCGCCGCGTCCGGGGCCGCCGAGCACCACGGCCGGCAGCGCCAGTTCCTCCAGCACCGCCGGGCGCGGGTCGCGGACCTGGAGGTCGACCACGATGAAGCCGTCCACCCGGTGCTCGGAGGCCCAGCGCCGGTAGACCTCGATCTCGGCGGCGGTGTCCTCGACCACCATCAGGTGCAGGGCGACCGAGCCGGCCGAGAGCACCGCCTGCAGGCCGGAGAGCAGTTGGCTGAAGAACGGTTCGACGCCGATGGTGCGGGCCGGACGGGCGATCACCAGGCCGACCGCGTCCGACCGTGCCCCGCCGAGGGCCCGGGCCGCGCTGTGCGGGCGCCAGTTCATCTCCTCGGCGACCCTCAGGATCCGGGCCCGGGTGGACTCGCTCACCCCGGGCCGGCCGTTGAGGGCGAAGGACACCGCGCCCTTGGAGACTCCGGCCCGCCGGGCGATGTCGGCGATCGTCGGTCTGCCCACGGATTCCGACTCCTCTCTTGACAGCCAAGTTTAGGCGGGAGCATAGTCCCTGCGAACAGCTAGACCGGTTTAGTACACGGTTCGGTACATGCCGGGTACACCCAGAACGTCACATCAGGTTCCGGAACGCGCCATCTCTCTCCCCACCCACACCCCGACGCACGGGAGAAGACCCTCATGCGAAGAATCCGGGCAGCGCTGACCACGGCCGCGGTGGCCGCCGCCGCACTCACCGGCTGCGGCCTCGGCTCCGACACCAAGGGCGACGACGGCGCGGCGGCGAGCGCCGCCGCCACGGGCGAGGTCAAGGGCCGGGTCAGCCTCCAGACCTGGGCGCTGAAGCCCAAGTTCACCGACTACGTGCAGAGCGTCATCGAGGGCTTCGAGCAGAAGTACCCGGGCGTGAAGGTGGAGTGGCTCGACCAGCCGGGCGACGGCTACTCCGACAAGGTGCTCAGCCAGGCCGCCGCCGGCAACCTCCCCGACGTGGTCAACCTCCCGCCCGACTTCGCGCTGCCGCTGGCGAAGCAGGACCTGCTGCTGGATCTCGCCAAGGCCGACCCGAGGATCTCCGCGGAGTACGTCACCGGCGGCGTCGACGCCTACCGCTTCCCCGGCCGCGAGGGCACCTACGGTTACCCCTGGTACCTCAACACCGATGTCAACTACTGGAATTCGGAGCTGCTGACCAGGTACGGCCTGGACCCGAAGAGGTTACCCACCACCCTGGACGAGCTCATCGCCCAGGCCCGGGTGATGAAGGAGAGGTCCGGCGGCGCCACCTACCTGATGAGCCGCAAGCCCGGCCTCGGCGACTTCGTCAACGCCGGGGTGAAGGTGATGGCCGAGGACGGGAAGTCGTTCACCTTCAACACCCCCGAGGCCGCGGCGCTGCTCGACAGGTACCGCGAGGCCTTCAAGGAGGGCCTGCTGCCGCAGGACGTTCTGACCGACAAGTACGCGGGCAACTCCAAGCTGTTCGCGGCCGGCACGGCGGCCTGGACCACCGGCGGCGCCAACCACATCGGCGGCCTCGCCACCGACAACCCGACGCTCGCCCCCAAGGTCGTCCCCTCCCCCGCGATGGGCACCCCGCCGCTGTACGTGCAGGGCCTGTCCGTCCCGCGCGCCACCCGGAACCCGGCCGCGGCCGTGGCCCTCGCCCGCTGGGTGACCAGCGCCGAGAACCAGGCCCGGTTCGCCCGTCTGACCAGCGTGTTCCCGTCCACCAGGGCCTCCGCCGACGACGCCTTCTTCAGTCGCGGCGACGGCACCAACGGCGGCGAGGCCAAGGTCATCGCGTTCGCCTCGCTGGCGAAGGCGAGGATGCTCCAGCCCGTCCAGTTCAACGACGCGATGAGCGACGTCGTCAACCAGCAGATCGCCCTCGCCATCAGCGGCGGCACCGGCTCCCGGCAGGCCCTGGACACCGCGGTGGCCCGCTGCAACCAACTACTCAAGGGCTGACCCCGGCCCCCGCCGCCCGTCGACGGGCGGCGGGGGC
>NZ_JBSGFD010000216.1:0-13083 GCF_053603215.1 Kitasatospora sp. NPDC004240
GGTGTGACCAGGGGTTTTGCGGGTGGGTGCGATCATGGAACGGCTCGGCCCGGGGTCGGCCAGGGCCACGGGGCGTGCCCCGGGCGTCAGCCCCCGTGGGCGGCCGCGCGGCCGTCGAGGACGCGCAGGGCGGTCTCGCCCCAGCGGATGTTCTCCCGTTCGAAGGCCATGCCGCGGAGCAGGGTCAGGTACGGCCCGACGCGCTCGGCCTCGGCGAGGTGCTGCTCCTCGGTGCGGCCGTCGAGCAGCCGCAGCTGGAGGCGTTCGTAGCGGGCGAGCTTGTCGCGGGCCCGTTCGGTCCGGCCGGCGATGGACGCGCGGACGGCGGCACCGTCACCGGCGTCCACGCTCTGCACCTTGACCATGAGCTCGTCGCGGATGGCGCTGGGCCTGGTCGAGGGCTCGGCGGTGTGGGCGCGGATGGCGGCGAGACCGGCCTCGGTGAGCGAGAACAGGCGCTTGTTGGGCCGCTTCTCCTGCTGGACGAGGCGGGCGGCGATCAGGCCGTCGGCCTCCATGCGCTCCAGTTCGCGGTAGAGCTGCTGCGGGGTGGCCGTCCAGAAGTTGGCGACCGAGGCGTCGAAGCCCTTCGCGAGGTCGTATCCGGACGCCTCGCCCTCCAGGAGGGTGGCCATCACCGCGTTGCGCAGAGCCATGGCGTCAACGTAGCACCCGGGAGCACTCGATAATCAACAAAGCGACTATTTACGGAGCCCCTCGGCCGCGGTGAGCGGGGCGGGGTGGGCCGGGAACGGGTCCGGGGTGGCCCGGGGGCGCGGTGGCGTCGGCCGATCTCCCGGCCGGACGTCCCCGGCGTCCTTCCCTTCGGCCCGGCGGGCCGGGCGTGCGACAGGGGAGCTCCACTTCGCACCCGATCAGCCCTTCCCGCGGATTCCCCGCGCGTCCGGCCGGGGGCTGCGACGCCGAATTCATCCGGATATCGAGGACCGACCGCGGGTGCACCGGTCGCGGCCCCACGGATCTCCCGGCGCGGGTGGAATCCGGCCGCGCCTCCGGAATCCGGCCGCGCCTCCGGAATCCGGCCGCGCCTCCGGAAGCCGGTCGGGCCGGTCGAGCCGGTCGAACAGACTCCCGGGCGGTGGCGCCCTGGACATGTCGGCATGTCCGTGTCAGAGTCGGTGATCACTTCGGCCGTTCCGTCGATACGCACCTGAACGGGGATGGGGGATTCCGGGTGTCCGTGGACGAATTGACCCAGCGGGTTCCCGTGGTGCTCCTGGACCGCATCGGGTACGACTTCTACCGGGACGCCGACGGGAGGCCATTCCTGCCGGCCGACCGGTACCGGGTGCGGCTCGTCACCTCGCTCGCCAAGGCCGCCGAAGCGGTCGGCGAGGAACTGGAATCGGTGACCGCCGTGAACGCGTACGACGAGCGGGCGCTCATCGAGGCCGTGGAATTCCAGGTGTCGTTCGGGGGCCGCGAGGCGCACCGGATCGTCGCGGTCACCGAGCGGCTCCTGCTGCTGGCCGCCCGGCTGCGCGACCGGCTCGGCCTGCCCGGCCAGAGCGTGCCGCAGACCCTGCCCTTCCGGGACAAGGTCGTGATGAAGGAGCACCTGCGGCGGCACGGCATCCGGGTGCCCGCGTTCGCGCCGTTCTCCGAGGAGAACGCCCGCGAGCTCCTGCGCCGTCACCCGGTGCTGGTGGCCAAGCCCCGGCTGGGGAGCGGCTCGGTGGAGATCACCGTGCTCCGCGGCGAGGAGGACCTCGCCGCGTTCGCCGCCGCGCACCGGGGACGGTTCGACGAGTTCGAGGTCGAGCAGTTCGTCCCCGGCCGGCTCTACCACGTCGACAGCGTGGTCGAGGACGCCGAGGTGGTCGCCGCGGTCGCCGGCGGCTACCTCGACGACACCACCTCGTACACCGCGCTGCGCCCCTGTCGGGGCGTCGGGGTCCCGCCCGGCCCGCTGCTGGACTCCCTGCTGGAGTTCAACCGGCGCGTGCTGGCCGCGTTCCCCGGCTTCACCGGCGTCACCCACCACGAGATGTTCGTGACCGAGGACGGAGAGGTCTACCTCTGCGAGATCGGCGCACGGGCCGGCGGTGGTGGGGTGATCGCCGGCTTCCTCTCCCGGACCGGCGTCAACCTGGACGAGGTCATGATCCGGGCCCAGCTCGGATCGGCGCTGCCCGCAACACCGGGCGTGGCAGACCACCTCACCGGGTTCATCGCCATCTACGCCGGTCCGGGCACCGTCCGTGAGCCGCTCACCGCTCCGGACGAGCCCTGGGTGCTGGAGAGCCAGATCCTCGCCGAACCCGGCGACCTGCTCTCCGGGCCGGTCAACAGCAACGACGCCGTGGCCATCGTCTCGGTCCGCGGCGACACACGGGAGGAGGTCGTCCGCCGGCTGGACCGGGTCCACGCCCACATGGCGACGGCGCTCGCCGCCGTCACGGCCGGCTGACCGGGCCCCGCGCCGGACCCGTCCGCTCCCGTCCGTCGCGCGGGCCGAAGATCCGGAAGGCGACCTCCTCCGTCGCGTGCGCGTTGAGGCAGTAGTCCGCCCACTCGGCCGCCCGGTCGAAAGTGGAGTCGGCGACGATCCGGGCCGCCGCCGAGTCGACGTCGAAGCGGGTGGTCCGCTGCTGGACCCCGGGGCCGAGCAGCGCCCAGTGCGCGCCGGCCCGCCCGTACGGCATGCCGACGCTGCCCGGGTTGACCACCAGGCGGCCCAGTGCCAGCCGGGTGAAGGGCATGTGGGTGTGGCCGGTGACGACGGTGCCGATCCGCTCGTCCAGGCCCTCGAAGACCTCGCGGTACCGGTCGAGGGTGGAGTCGACCAGGACGACCTCCTCGTCGTCGCGCGGGGTGGCGTGGCAGAACAGCACCGGGCCCAGGCCCTCGACGTCCAGGGTCACCGAGAGGGGGAGCCCCTCCAGCAGGTCCACCTGGTCGTCGCGCAGCCGCTCGGCGGCCGAGGGGCCGATCGGGTCCGGGATCGCGGTGCGCGTTCCCCTGCGGTACTCGACGAGTTCGCGGTCGGCGTTGCCGCGGACCCAGACCGCCCGGTCGCCGAGTCCGGTCAGCAGGTCGAGCACCTGGACGGGCTGCGGCCCGCAGGCGATGTCCCCGTTGAGCACGATCAGGTCCGCGTTCCGCACGTCCGGCTCGGCCAGGACGGCCTCCAGCGCGGGCAGGACGCCGTGGATGTCGGAGAGTACGGCCACTCGGTTCACCATTCCGGCAGTATCCGACATCCCGTCAGCCCGGGAGGGGTGATCGGGGGAGCCGGTGGTCCGGCGGGACACCGGACGTCCGTCCACGAAAGGACGCGCGGCCCGGGCGGGCGCACGCCGCCGGGCCCGTCGGACGCGGCCGTGAGAATCGTCACTAGGCGGCCCGGCATCGGGGCGGGGGTGTGGCCCAGGTCACCCACCGTGAGCGCCCGGGAGGGGCCGCGGGCCGTGCGGGACGGCCCCGGAGCGCGTCCCGGGGCGGGCAACCGTGCGGTGCGGCAGTGGAGTTGGCCAGGTCCGGGGGTGTTCACCGGAGCCGGTGGGATCGGCGCGGGTGCTCCCGTGGGCTGGCGGGTCCACCTCGATGATCAAAATCGACCAAAGCTAACATGTACTGAGCGTTGCCTACCCTCGAAAGATGGACTTGTGACTGTCAACGACGACGTGTTCACGGACTGGAAGAACCGCGAGGAGATCGCGGAGTCGATGATTCCGATCATCGGACGACTGCACCGGGAGAAGGACGTCACGGTCCTGCTGCACAGCCGCTCCCTGGTGAACAAGTCCGTGGTCAGCATCCTCAAGACCCACCGGTTCGCCCGCCAGATCGCCGGCGAGGAGCTCTCGGTCACCGAGACGTTCCCGTTCCTGAGCGCCCTCACCGCGCTGGACCTCGGCCCCTCCCAGATCGACATCGGCATGCTGGCCGCCACCTACAAGGCCGACGACCGCGGCCTGTCGGTGGAGGAGTTCACCGCCGAGGCCGTCTCCGGCGCCACCGGCGACAACAAGCTGGAGCGCCGCGGGTCCCGCGACGTCGTCCTGTACGGCTTCGGCCGCATCGGCCGCCTGGTCGCCCGCCTGCTCATCGAGAAGGCCTCCGACAACGGCCTGCGCCTGAAGGCCATCGTCGTCCGCAACAGCGGTGGCGACGACATCGTCAAGCGCGCCTCGCTGCTGCGCCGCGACTCGATCCACGGCCAGTTCCAGGGCACGATCACGGTCGACGAGGCGAACAACAAGATCGTCGCCAACGGCAACGAGATCACCGTGATCTACTCCGACGACCCCACCAAGGTCGACTACACGGAGTACGGCATCGACGACGCCATCCTGATCGACAACACCGGTCGCTGGCGTGACCGCGAGGGCCTGTCGAAGCACCTGCGCCCCGGCATCTCCAAGGTCATCCTGACCGCGCCGGGCAAGGGCGACGTCCCCAACATCGTGCACGGCGTCAACCACGACACCGTCAAGCCGGACGAGCAGATCATCTCCTGCGCGTCCTGCACCACCAACGCCATCGTCCCGCCGCTCAAGGCGATGGACGACAAGTACGGCGTCCTGCGCGGCCACGTCGAGACGGTTCACTCGTTCACCAACGACCAGAACCTGCTGGACAACTACCACAAGGCCGACCGCCGCGGCCGTTCGGCACCGCTGAACATGGTCATCACCGAGACCGGTGCCGCCTCCGCCGTCTCCAAGGCCCTCCCGGACCTCAAGGCGAAGATCACCGGCAGCTCGATCCGCGTCCCCGTCCCGGACGTCTCGATCGCGATCCTCAACCTCCAGCTGGCCCGGGAGACCACCCGCGAGGACGTCCTCGACTACCTCCGCGAGGTCTCCCTGACCTCCCCGCTGCGGCGCCAGATCGACTTCATCACCTCCGCCGACGCGGTCTCCAGCGACTTCATCGGCTCCCGCCACGCCTCGATCGTCGACGCCGGCGCCACCAAGGTCGAGGGCGACAACGCCATCCTCTACCTCTGGTACGACAACGAGTTCGGCTACTCCTGCCAGGTCATCCGCGTCGTCCAGCACGTCTCCGGCGTCGAGTACCCGACCTTCCCGGCCCCGGCGGTCTGATCCGCCCGGTAGTGCCGAGAGCCGTCGGCCGAGCGTTGTGAGCCGATCCCCGGGGCCGTCCTGAGCGGCGGGCCCCGGGGACCGAAGGCCGTTTCCGCACCCGCGGAAACGGCCTTCCGGCTTTCCCGGCCCCGAGGGTGGGCTCAGGCGGCGGGGGTCAGGAGGCGGGTGTGGAGGAGGGTGGTGGTGTGGGGGGTGATGCCGACGGTGTCGGTGAGGTAGGCGGTGGGGGAGCCGTAGCGGGTGGTGAGGTCGGCGAGGGTGAGCTCCATGACGCGGGCGGGGGCGCGGCCGTAGCCGGGCCAGCGGAGGGTGCGGCCGGGGTTGGCGGCGTGCCAGTCGGCGACGAGGTGGGGGGTGGCCCGTTCGGTGAGGGCGAAGTCGGCGAGGATCTGGTCCTCGGGGACGCCGAGGAGGGTGAGGACGAGGGCGGCGATCAGGCCGGTGCGGTCCTTGCCGGAGGCGCAGTGGAAGACCAGGGGGTCGTCCGTTTCGGCGATCAGTTCGATGGCCTGCCGGATCTCGTCGACGCCGTCCTCGGCGACCTCGGCGAAGCGGTCGGCGAGGTAGCGCCAGGGGTCGAGGTCGGGGTCGATCTCGGCCTGGTCGTACGGGCGGTGCTCGATGCTGAGGTTGGCGTACCGCAGGTGGTCGGCCTCGGGGACGCGGCCCTTGGCCTCGATCTCCCAGGGGTAGCGCAGGTCGATGACGGTGCGCACGCCGAGGGTGAGGAAGCGTTCCCAGTCGGTGTCGCGGAGCTTGGCGAGCGAGTCCGAGCGGTAGAGCCGGCCCCAGGCGACGCTGCGGCCGTCGGTGGTGCGGTAGCCGCCCAGGTCGCGGAAGTTGTGGAGCCGTTCGAACTCGATGTGGCGCTGCACGGTGTCCTCCCCTCCGGCGGCCGCCGGGGTGGCGGCGCGCCGAAGGGCCATGATCGCATTTCGGTTCGGATGCGATGGGTTCGGGTGCGAGGGGACGGGCGGGACGGGTGGGACGGGGTCAGGCGCGGCGCTGGGGTTCCGGGCGGCGGGCGCCGGCCGGGGCCGGGTCGGGGCGGTAGAAGATGTCGATGTCGACCTCCTCGCCGCCGACGACCAGGGTGTCCCAGACCCCGCTGGCGAGCAGGGTGCGCAGGGTCTCCGGGCGGAGCTTGCGCAGGTGGTCGCGGAGGGTGGTGTCGTCGGGCAGGCCGGCCAGGCGCGGGGCGAGCCGGCCGCGGATCTCGCGCAGGTGGACCATCAGGGCCTCGATGACGGCCTCGGCCTCCGCCGGCGAGTCGGGGCCGGCGGCGGCCACCGCGGTGGCGGCCGGGTCGGGTGCGGCCGGGTCGGTCGCCGCCGGGGCCGGCGGGTCCATGCTGCGGGCGATCTCGTCCTTGATCGGGCAGCTGACGCCGTTGTCGTCGGTGGTGATCATGGCCTTCCAGGCGCGGCTCTTGTGTCGGTACTGGAGCATCGACATGGCGGCCTCGTGGCGGACGAAGTCGGCGTCCCGGAAGGGCCGGCCGCGCCACGCGGTGCTGAGCGTGCGGGCGAGCGAGATGGCCGAGGCCAGACCGCTGTTGAGACCGCGGCCGGGCCAGAAGTGGATCGCGTTGGCCGCGTCGCCGAGCAGGAACCCGTACGTGCCGGGGGTGGTGGCGGTGGCGGACAGCAGCTGGGCGGTGAACCGGGGCCGCTGCACCATGTCGAGGCGGAACCCGGTGACGGCGCTGAGGTTGTCCTCGGTGACGCCGAACAGCACCAGGCCCTCCAGCACCCGCTTCCACAGCGCGGAGCCCTTGACCAGGGCGGGCAGGAACAGCGTGCCGTGGGTGGAGCAGCGGAAGTCGCCGTCCTCGTTGCGGCCCATCAGGCAGGGCCGGGAGGCGACGCACTCCTCGAACCGGTGCCGGACCGGGTCGACGCCGATGACCTCCCGGGCCTCCTCGTCGGTCAGCCGCATGTTGAGGAAGCCCTCGCCGCGCAGCGAGTTGAGCAGGAAGCGGTTCTGGGCGACGGTCAGCAGGACGGCCATCGGGTCCGGCAGCTCGGACTTCACCCGCAGGCCGAGCACCACGTCCTGGACGTGCTGCCCGTCCAGCGAGTAGATCGAGGTGTCGGGGCTGCCGAACTTGCCGGTGTAGTGATCGCGGGTGCGCGAGCGGCCGCCCTCGCAGATGGCGAGGACGTGGCCGGCGGCCATCTCGGCGCGCTGCTCGACCGGGTCGAAGCGCTCGGGGACGAGCGTGATGACGGCGGGCTTCTCGTTCGCCATCTCCAGCAGGACGTCCTCGATGTACGCGATCCGGATGTTGCGCGGGCCCATGCCGCGGATGGAGTCCGGCCCGGCGGGCCACATCTCGGTGTACGCGTCGCCCTGGAAGAGCCGGGCCTGGACCTCCTCGGGGAGGTTGAGGTACTGCCGGCTCTGCACGGTCACCACCTGCTGGCGGCGGACGTTGCCCTGGGACTCGTCCTTCCAGACGACCCGGGAGCCCTCGCGGGTCCAGCGGCCGTCGTGGACGCTGACGGCGACCCGGCGGCCGAGCATGTTCTCCAGCAGCAGGGCGAAGGCGAGGCCGACCGGTCCGCCGCCGGAGACGGTGACCTTGAGGACCGGACCGGGCGGGGCGGCGGGGGCCAGCACCTCGGTGATGGTCTCCATCGCGTCGGCGACCTCGAAGGCGAAGACCTCGCCGCCGATGCTGATCAGGTCGCCGGGGGAGAGGATGTGCCGGGTCACCGCGCGCCCGTTGACCAGGGTGCCGTTGCGGCTGCCCCGGTCGTACAGCACGTAGCGGTCGGCCTCGCGCACCACCTCGGCGTGCAGTCGCGAGGCGCTCCCGCTGGCGATCACCACGCTGCTGTCGCCGCTGCGGCCGAAGGTGACCGGTCTGGTGGCGACCGGGAACCGCCGTCCGGTCAGCGGCCCCTCACGCCCGATGATCGCAGCTGGCATGGTCACTCCGTTCCTGTGGTTCGGTGGCCGTACGCCGTTGCTGGTGGCGTACGGATGCTCGGGCGCCGTGGGCTCTCGTCGCCAACGGCCGTTCCTCGGAAGGGCTTTGGTAGGGTCGCGATGGATCGGTGCGGCCGGCCGGACGCGGTCGGCCCCGGTGCGGCGCGCGGTTCTGTTCCCGGCCGGAGGATCCCGGTCCCGGAGGTTCCCGGTCCCGGAGGTTGCGGTCGGAGGTTCCCGGTCGGACGGCCCGGCAGGAGGTTCCCTGCCGCGGGGTGCCCGGCGGCGGTGGCCGCGGGTCCCGGGTCCGGTGTGGTGGCGGTCCGTCGGTGCTGGTGGGTGGCGGCGGGATCGGGCGTCGCGGTTCAGGCGTCGCGGTGGGCGTCGCTCATCGGACGGCGGTGCGGCTCACAGCGGGTGACGGCCGGCGGGGCGCGCCGGGGCGGTCCCGCGGGCGTGCACGACCGCGACGTACGACAGCAAGAAATCCGACAGTCCGGCACAGACAGTCATGTCCCCCACGCCCGTCACTTCACGCGTTGATCGGTGGACTCCAGGTTGTCGCCCCCGGGCTCGCCCGCGCAAGGCCGTGACGCGGGAAGTTGCAGACCAGTTGCACGCCGGTCGCACGGCGGTGGCCGTGTCGCGCCCGCCGGGTGAACCGGTCCCGCCGGGCCACCCCCCTGCGCGCCTGAATGATCATCAGAATCGCACGGGGGGTGTGGGACCCGTGAACAGTGCCGGCGCCTTTCGTTCAGCCGGTCCGTGTCCGGCGTTCACCGTGCCGCATCTGCGCGGTACCGCAGGGCCGACACCGTCCTCTTTCGGCCAGGGAGTGCGGCGGAAGGGCGAGTTCTCGGCATGAAACATCCCAGATTCCTGATCGTCAGCAGACCGGCCCGCGCCGACCGTCAGCCGGGCGGGACGGTCTGGCGTCTGCTGGGTGCCAACAACCGGCACCTGGGGCAGAGCGGGGAGACCTTCCGGGACGCCGCCGCCTGCCGGGCCGCGATCGAGGAGTACCAGCACCGGCTGGACCAGGGCCGGGCCGTCATGTGCTCGACCGGCCAGGGCTGGCTGTGGCGGCTGGAGCTGGACGGGCGGGCGGTGGCGGGCTCGGCGCGCGGTTACCTGCGCCAGCGGGAGTGCCAGTACAACCTGGCCCGGTTCCTGGCCGGCGCCCGTACGGTGGCCGAGCTCGCGGCGGCGGCCCGGCTGGCCGCGATGGCGGAGCTCGCCGCGGTGGCCGAGTGCGTGACGGTGCCGGACCTCGCCGAGCGTGCCACCGCCGCGGCCGAGCGTGCCGCCGGTGCCGACCGTGCCACCGCGGCCGAGCGTGCCGCCGGGGCCGACCGTGCCACCGCGGCCGAGCGTGTCACCGGGGCGGACCGTGCGGAGCCGACCGGCGGTGCCGGGTGAGCGTGGACCGGACGCGGCCGGCGGTCGACGGCCCCCGGACGCTGGTCGCCAACCCCGGCCTGCCGGACCGGCTGTTCCTGCTCTGGGCGCGGTTCAGCGGCACCTTCGTGCTACTGGTCATGCTCGGCGTGGGCGGCTACCTGGCGGTGCGCGCGACCGACGCGCTGGAGGTGGCCGGGCTGTCCTTCCTGACCACCGAGAGCTGGAACCCGGACGGCGGGCGCGGCCAGTTCGGCATCGCGGCCGTGCTGGTCGGCACGGTGCTGATCGGCGGGATCGCGGTGCTGATCGCCCTGCCGCTGGCCCTGGCCGGAGCGCTCTACATCAGCGAGTACGCGCCCCGGAGGCTGCGCCGGACGCTGATCGGCATGGTCGACCTGATGGCCGCGGTGCCGAGCGTGGTGTACGGGGTGTGGGGCTTCAAGCTGCTCCAGTACCAGCTGACCGGGGTGGCGAAGTGGATCTCCACCTACTTCGGGTGGATCCCGCTGTTCCAGGTCAACGGTGTGGACCCGGACGACCCGCTGACCCCGCCGCTGGTCTACACGGCCTCCAGCCTGATGGCGGGCACGGTGGTGGCGTTCATGATCACGCCGATCATGTGCTCGATCATGCGCGAGGTCTTCGCCCAGGCGCCGGCCGGCGAGCGGGAGGGCGCGTACGCGCTGGGGAGCACCCGCTGGGGGATGATCCGCTCGGTGGTGCTCCCGTACGGGCGCGGCGGGATCATCGGCGGCACCATGCTGGGGCTCGGCCGGGCGCTGGGCGAGACCATCACGGTCTACCTGATCCTCTCGATGACCTTCGAGATCCAGCCGCACATCCTGCAGACCGGCGGCAGCGCGGTCGCGCCGCTGATCGCGCTGCGCTACGGCGACTCCACCGAGTTCTCGATCTCCGCGCTGATGGCCGCCGGGCTCTCGCTCTTCCTGCTGACCCTGGTGGTCAACTTCGCCGCGGCCGCCGTGGTCGCCCGCAGCCGTTCGGGGGCCAGCACATGACGATGACGGAACCCACCCGTGAGCGGGCCGCCACCGTGGTGGTGGCCCCGGCGGACCCGGCCCGGCCGCAGCGCCGCCGGCGCACCGGCGGTCGGCGGGCCACCGACCACTACGCCCTGTGGGGCGCTCTGGCGGCCGGGGTGGCGGTGACCGCGCTGCTGTTCCAGCGGATCGCCCCGTTCAGCGGCGGGATCGGCTTCGTGGTGTGCGCCTGGCTCTGCTTCCTGGGGCTGTACGCGCTGCTGGTGGCCCGGGACGAGGGCCGCACCGCGGTCCGCGACCGGCTGGCCTCGGTGGTGGTGCACAGTCTCGCGGTGGTGCTGCTGGGCGTGCTGCTGTGGACGGTCGGCTATGTGTTCCTCAAGGGCTGGGACGCCCTGCGGCACCTCAACTTCTACACCGAGGACCTCGCCGAGGCCGGTCCGGCGACCCCGCTGGAGGAGGGCGGGGCGCTGCACGCGCTGATCGGCACGCTCACCCAGATCGCGGTCTCGCTGGCGATCACCATCCCGCTGGGGATCAGCTGCGCGGTGTTCCTGAGCGAGGTGCCGGGCCGTTTCAGCCGGCTGGTGCGCACCCTGGTGGAGGCGATGACGGCGCTGCCGTCGATCCTGGCCGGGCTGTTCGTCTACGCGCTGGTGCTGGCGCTGGACAAGGGCCGTTCGGGTCTGGCGGCGGGGGTGGCGCTGTCGGTGATGATGCTGCCGATCTTCATCCGGGCCGCCGACGTGGTGCTGCGGCTGGTGCCGGGCTCGCTCAAGGAGGCCTCGTACGGGCTGGGCGCGAGCCGCTGGCGCACGGTGTGGACGGTGACCCTGCCGAGCGCGCGCTCGGGGCTGGCGACGGCGGTGATCCTGGGCGCGGCGCGCGGGATCGGCGAGACCTCGCCGGTGCTGCTGTGCTCGGGCTACACCAAGAACCTCAACCTCGACCTGACCGAGGGCCCACAGGCCAGCCTGCCGCTGATGGCCTTCACCCTGATCAAGTTCCCCTCGGACCTCCAGGTCACCCGGGCGTTCGGCGCGGCCGCGCTGCTGCTCGCCCTGGTACTGCTGCTGTTCCTGGTCGCCCGCACCCTCGGCGGTCGCGGCCCGGGCGAGCTGACGCGTCGCCAACTGGCCCGGCGGGCCCGGCGCTCCGCCGAGGACCTGCGCCGGATGGCGGCCCGGCCGTCCGAACCCCCGATCCCCCCAGCCCGGAAGGCGCCCGTGGTCACCCGTACCGCCACCCGAACCGTCACGCTGCTGGCCGCGCTCGCGGTGTTCAGCACCTCCCTGCTGCTCGGCGCGGCGCCGCGGGCGGCGGCGGCCGACTACCGCCGGATCTCCGGCGCCGGCTCCACCTGGAGCAGCAACGCGGTCGACTCCTGGGTCTCCAACGTGCGCCAGTACGGCATGACCATCGACTTCGACGCGCAGGGCTCCAGTTACGGGCGCAACCAGTTCAAGAACGGCGCCACCGACTTCGCGGTCTCCGAGATCCCGTACGGGATGACCGACGGCGGCCAGTTCGACGCGCCGCCGCCGTGGCCGATGGCCTACCTGCCGATCGTCGCGGGCGGCACGGCGTTCATGTACAACCTCAAGATCAACGGCAAGCGGGTCACCAATCTGCGGCTCTCCGGCGACGTGATCTCGAAGATCTTCACCGGGCAGATCACCCGCTGGAACGACCCGGCGGTGCAGGCCGACAACCCCGGCCTGAAGATGCCGGACGTGGCGGTGCGCCCGGTGGTCCGCTCGGACGGCTCCGGCACCACGGCCCAGTTCACCAGCTGGATGGCCAAGCGCCAGCAGTCGATCTGGGACGCGTACTGCGTGAAGTCGCCCCGCAGGACGCCGTGCGGGATGACCTCGTTCTACCCGCTGCTGAGCGGCTCGACCTGGCAGGCGCTGGGCACCTCGGTGGCGGTGGCGAACGCGGTGGCCACCGAGTCCAACGTCGGCGCGATCACCTACGTCGAGTACTCGTACGCGCTGAACAGCGGCTTCCCGGTGGTGAAGATGCTCAACTCGGCGGGCTACTACGTCGAGCCCAACGGCAGAAACGTTTCCGTGGGTCTGGAGAAGGCCCGGATCAACGCCGACCTCACCCAGAACCTCGACGCCGTCTACGACAACGACCACCCCAACGCCTACCCGCTCTCCAGCTACAGCTACATGGCCGTGCACACCTCGGAGGTCGGCACCTTCACCGGTGAGAAGGGCCGCACCCTGGCCGCCTTCGGCTACTACTTCCTCTGCGAGGGCCAGAAGCAGGCTGACCAGCTCGGCTACTCACCGCTCACCCGCCAGCTGGTGCAGTCCGCCTTCGAGCAGCTGGCCAAGGTCCCCGGCAGCGAGGCCCGCGCCTTCGACGCCGCCAAGTGCACCAACCCGACCTTCGGCCCCGGCAACACCAACCCCTTCGCGGCGAGCGCCCCCAAGCCGCAGGACTGCGACAGGAAGGGCGGCCCGGCCCAGTGCGGCACCGGGACCGGCGGCGCCCAGACCCCGACCCAGACCGGGGGCTCCGGGGGCTCCGGCGGCGCCGCCGCGGGCGGCTCCTCCGGCGGCAGGGACGGTACGCGCGACGGGAAAGACGTTCGAGGGCCCGCCGAGCTCCTGCGCCGGGGCTGGGACGTCATCGGCACCGTCCGCGGCGACCGGCGCACC
>NZ_JBSGFD010000217.1:0-13078 GCF_053603215.1 Kitasatospora sp. NPDC004240
CGCCGCCGTACGACCGGGCGCGCCCGGCGCCGGCCCGGGGTCCGCCGCGACCAGCAGCGCGGGGACGGTCGCCCCGGCCAGGACGGCGGCGGCGAGGGCGACCGCCGTACGGCGCGGGGCGAGTCGCAGCGGCTCGTCCGAGGCGGCCACGGCGTGCCGGCTGCGCAGGGCGCTGACCCGGTACTCCACGGGGCTCAGCCCTCCGCCCGCGGCAGGCTGCCGAGCACGAACTCGCCGACGCTGGACTCCTCGAGCGGGTCGAGGCCGGTCGCGGCGGCGAAGGTCGAGGCGTCGCCGCCGCCGAGCGCGCAGGGCGCCAGGCCGAGCGCGGTGGCCACCCCGTAGAAGGTCGCGTAGAGGGCGCCGACGTCCTTCAGCAGCACCGAGTAGCCCATGTTCTGGTACTTCCACATGAGCCGGCCGAACCGGGCGGCGATCACCAGCAGCACCTGGGGTTCGCGGTCCATCACCGCCGTGTGGCGGCCCGTGCGGAGCAGTTGGCGGACAGCGGCCGGCTGCGCCGGGAGCAGCTCCAGGCCGTGGCCGACCGGGTCGTAGTGGTACATCCCGGCCGCCAGGCCGTCGACATGGCTCACCACCGGGTAGATCTCCAGCTCGTACAGCGCGCCGCCACCCGGGTAGGGGCGGTGCGAGAGCTCCTGGGTGCCGTCCGACATCCGCTCCCGGACCCGGGCCGAGCGGTAGAGGAACTCGCCGAGCCGGTCGAGGGTCAGCGGCCGCTCGGCGTCGTGCGCGCGGTGCGAGGCGCGGCGCTCCAGCACCTCGCCGTGGCTCATCTCGAAGAGGGGGCCGGACGCCGCCGGCACCGGCAGCGCGATCCGCTCGCCGCCGAACGGCGGGTGCTCCAGGAGCAGCGGGCGGTGGCGGTCCTTCGCCCAGTAGGAGCCGCCGTAGGGCAGGTCCGGGCGGCCCATCCGGGCGCGGTGGTGGAACCACAGCTCGTGCGGGCTCCACTGGTCGGTGGCGAGCTCCGCCTCCTCGCTGCCGGCGGCCACCAGGAAGCCGTACTCGACCAGCAGCGCGCGGACGGCCGTCGCCACGGCGTCGTCGGGGTCGACGGGTGCGCCGGGGGCCGCGAACAGGCCCGCGGACTCCAGGAGGCCGGGCTCGTGCAGGCGGAACTCGCCCGCGGCGCAGGGGGATTCGAGCACCGGCTCGGCCCCGTCCCGGCGCAGCACCGCGAACCGGGAGAGCACCAGCTCGGCGCCGGCGGCGGGCGCCGGCACCGGGCGCCAGGCCCGGCACTGGCGGACCGTCAGCAGCAGTCGCTCGCCCGCCCACAGGCTCAGCCGCAGCAGGCCGTCCTGGCCGAGCCGCCGGCGCAGCCCGACCAGCGCGAAGGTGGCGGCCGGGTCGCCCGCGTGCTCGGCGAGCAGCTCCGCGAAGTCGGTCTCGCCGGCGGCGAGCCGTTCGAGCGCGTCGCGGACGGCCGGGCGCGGCTTGGGCAGGCTGAGCACGCCGTTCGGGCCGGCGATGGTGGCGGCGCGGTCGCCGTCGAGGTGGAGCGCGCTGTCGGGGCGCAGCCGCAGTGTGGCGCGCGGGGCGTCGGAGGGGAGTGCGGGCGGGAGCACGGGCGGGGCCTTTCCAGGAGAGCGGGGGCCACGGAGGGGGTCACGCGGCCGACGGGGTCGGGAGAGCGGGATCAGAAGAAGACGCTTCGCGGGTTGAGTTCGTCCTCGGCGAGCGGGCGGTCCAGCCAGCCCAGCCGGACCGGCACGTCGTAGAGCCGTCCCGGGCCGAGTCGGCGCCAGAAGTGCCGCAGGCCCGGCACCACGACCTTGGCCACGTGCAGCTCGATGTCCGGCGGCGACTGGTCGACCACCAGGACCTCGTGACCGTGCCGACGGGCCAGCTCGACGCAGTGGCGCACGTCGGTGGCGGCGTCGCCGCTGTGCGTCAGGGGGTGGTCGGCGAGGGTGCGGACGGACAGCGCGGGATTCGGCCGCAGCCAGGGCTCCTCCTCGACCCTGACGTTCTGCAGCCACTCCAGGGTCTGCGGGTCCTCCTCCCAGTAGAAGGTGGAGCCGTCCGGGTTGCGCATGCTGACCGAGGGCAGGAACTGGTTGGCCTCGGTGAGGGCCCGGACCACCGCGATCCTCGGGTCGAGGTGGGCGCCGAAGCCGAGCACCACGTCCTCCACCGGCCGGTCGAGCCGGCGCGAGACCGCGACGAAGGCGGGGACGCCGAGGTCGGTGGTGATGTCGAGGACCTGGAGGTCCCGGTCGATCGAGGCGTAGTACTCGCGCAGTGTGGTGATGTACGGGTCGCCCAGGCTGTCCAGGTCGAAGCCGGGACGGGGGATCCGGTTGTACCACCAGAGGCTGACGGCGTCGCGCTCGACCAGTTCGCAGAAGCCCTGGAGGATCGCCTCCTCCAGGGTGTTGCCGGCCGCGTGGCCGTTGCCGTCGGTGTAGCAGAGGTCGAACTCGTACAGGTCCGGGTGGCCGAACCAGGTGTAGACGGCCGGGATCAGCCGCTCGCGCTCCTCGGTCAGCGACCAGGCGGCCGTCCAGGAGATCCGCTGGTCGGGGTCGCAGGGCTGCGGGACCATCTGGAGGCGGCCGGAGTCGGTGTGGTTCCACTGCTCCGCCTCGCGGTACTGCCGCTCGGAGAAGAGCAGCAGGTCGGCCATCGGCACCGCCCGCTCCGGCCCCAGCTCGGCGAAGCTCGCCTCCACGGTGGGCCGGTCCCCGCGCCAGACGCCGGAGTACCGCTCGACGGCCTCGCACATCGCGCTGACCTTGGCCTGGATCTCGGTGCGGCCCTTGCCGCCGCTGATGCCGCGGACATTGCGGCGAAGCGCGTCCAGGTTGTGCGCGACGGCGAAGTTGTGGCCGGAGAAGTAGCTGTAGGTGATGCCGTTGTCGGAGGCGTTGAGCAGTTGCAGGTGGCTGATCGCGCCGGTGATCCGGCTGACGTGCTTGCTCAGCCGGCGGTGGGTGTCCTCGGGCCGGACCGTGCGGTGACCGCCGTCGGTGCTGAACCTGACCTCCGCGGGGGCGAGTTCGATCCTGGCGGGTCGAGCGCTCAGCAGGCCGGGGTCGCCGCAGCCGGGGCACTGGGGTCGGCGGACCAGTTCGTGGCGCTCGCTGTCCAGGGTGGCGACGGAGAGGGAGACGACGGCCCCGCGCAGCACCGGGTGGTCGCCGGTGGTGGCCAGCTCGGTGAGCGCGGTGGCCACCAGGTTGGCGCCCGTACCCAGGGTGGCGGGCACGGCGGGCCGGGCGCCCGGCGGGGCCGGGGCGGGCTCCGCGTCCGGGTCGGACCAGGCGCGCAGGTACTGCTCGACCGGACGGTTGCCGGCCAGCCGGGCGGCCAGACAGCGCCAGCAGCCGGTGGCGTCCTCCTTCGCGTCGTCCGTGGCCTTCCCGTCCTTCCCGTCCTTCCCGTCCTTCCCGTTCGCCGCGGGCCCGGGGACGAAGAGCGGTCCGAGCCAGAGCTCGGCCCCGGTCGGCTTGACCAGCAGCCAGCGCCGGCCGGCAACCCGCAGCCGCTCGTCCAGCGGGCCGAGCGCGGGGTCGAGGTAGTCCTCGCACAGCACGAGGACCAGGTCGTCGTCGGTGCCGGCGGCCAGGTCCGCGGGGCGGGAGGCGGCGCTCAGCCCGGCGTCGGCCAGCGCCTCCAGGTAGGGTGCCGGGTCGGTGAGGCCCAGGGCGACCACGGCCACGGAGGTGCCGGCCAGCGCGGCCCGCGCCCCGGCCGGGTCCAGTCCCCGGGCGTCCCACGCGGCGAGTTCGGCCTCCGGCAGGTCGGGGCGGCCCTCCGCCAGGTGGCCGAGCCGCTGGTACTTGGCGACCGCGCCGAGCACCCCGGCGAAGGTGAGCGCGCCGTCGAGCCCGGTGACGATGTCGGCCAGGCTGTGCCGGCCGTCGAGGAAGGGCAGGACGCGGACGGCGGGCTCGCCCTGGACGACGAAGTGGCGGTCCTCCGCGACCAGGAAGACGCGGTCGCCGAGGACACGGGGAGTCAGATGGGCCTTCAGCCGGGGATGGTTCATGTCGGGCTCACTTCTGCTTCGGATCGGGCTCGCCGGGCAGGGCGAGCGCGGTGAACGACGGTCGGGGCTCGCCCTCCTGGGCGCGTACGGTGCTCCGCCGGGCGCGGGCGACCAGTTCGGCGGGGTCGAGTGCGGCGAGGCGGGCCGCGTACCGGGCGAGGAGTTCGGCGGCCGCCTCCTCCAGGCCGGCCTCGTCCAGCGGCCGGACCGGGCCGGACCAGGCCTCGGCGAGCAGCCGGCCGGCCTCCTGGTGCAGCTGGCGGCTGCCGATCTCGCGCAGGGTCAGCGACAGGTGCAGGGAGAGCCCGTGCTCGCCGACCGCGCGGTGGGCGAAGCCGCGCGGCAGGTAGAGCACCTGGCCCGGCTCGATCGTGGTCTCCAGCAGCACCGGGCCCGGCCGCGGGCAGGCGTCCGGCTCCCAGTGGCCGTCGGCGGGCCCGCCGTGCACCCGCCAGCTCTTGCTGCCGTACAGCTGCAGGACCAGTACGTCGGCGTCGTCCCGGTGGGTGGGCAGGGCCTGCCGCCCGGGCGGGGTGAGGAAGACGAACGCCTCGACCGCCCGGCCGAGTTCGGCGCGCAGCCGGGCGGCCAGCCGGGCCACCGGCGGGTGCCACTCGTTGACCTGGGCGAGCAGCAGGGTGCGGCCGGCCGCCAGGCCGCGGCGGACGGCCAGCGGGTCCAGGTAGCCGGGCTCCCACTGGTCGACCACCCGGCGGCTGACCGTGTACCCGGCGGCCGGCAGGTCCACGCCGAACTGCCAGAGACGGCCGTACGGGTGGCGCAGCTGGCCGCAGTCGATCAGGTCGTCGAGGTCGGCCAGCCGGAACACGTCGGTCGGCGGGGCCGTCGGTGTCATCAGCAGCGGCCGGCGCCGCCAGACGTCCCGCCAGAAGGTCTCGGGGTCGTCCACCAGGCCGCCCAGTGGGGTCCGCTGTTGTCCGTCCATCGGCCGTCATCTCCTCGCTGCCGCCGCTGCTGCGCTGTGCGGACCGAGCGTGCCGCGCGCCGATCACCGGGCGATCCGCGCCGCGTCACCGTGCCCCGGGCGGGGCCGGCGGCGGGTGGCGCGGCGCGGTGGAGAGCGGCGCAGAGCGGTGGAGAGCGGTGGAGAGCCGCGTAGATCGAGCGAAGATCGACGGATGGCAGGCTGTCGCGCGTCAGAGCACCCGGACCTGGAGACCCTCACCATGCGCCGTTCCCACCATCGTTCCGCCGCCCGGTTCACCTCCGGCGCCCTGCTCGCGCTCGGCGCCGCCCTGACGGCCGGGGTGGCCGTACCGACGGCGGCGGTCGCCGCGCCGGAGACGACGGCGGCGGCGCACGGCGGGCACGCCCGGACCTGCCGGGAGGTCCCGGCCACGCCCGGCACCGCCCACGACCCGCAGGGCATCGACCACTGGAACAACACCGGCTCGGAGAAGCCGCTGCCGATCTGCCTGTGAGCATCGTCGGGCGGTGACCGTCCGGCGGGACCAGGGTGGGCGGGCGTCGTCACGGGCAGCCGACCGTCCGCCCTCCCGGGCCCGCCGCGAATCGCTCCGCTCGCACCGGGCTCCGTGCCCTCGTGCCCGCACCGAGCTCCGTGCCCGGCCGTACCCCCGTCGGCCGGGCGCGGGTACGTCCTGGCACGGGTTGTCCGGGCACGGGTTGTCCCGGCGTCGGTATGCCCCGGCGCGGGTACGTCCGACAGGGGTCAGGAGGCCTCGGCCGGTTCGGCGGGGTGGACCATGAGGAGCCGGGTGTCCTCGCTCTCCGGCAGGCCGAGGCGGGCGAACAGCGCCTGCGCCCGGTGCAGCCGGGTGCCCGCCTCCTCGGCGCGGCCGACGGTGGCCAGCGCGCGGGCCAGCACCACCAGGGCCTGCGCCTCGTCCCGTTCGGCGCCGAGCTCCGCGCAGTCGTCCACCGCCCGGCGGGCCAGCTCGACCGCCTCGCCGGACCGGCCCAGCAGGCGCCGGGTGTCGGCCAGCCGGTAGCGGGCCTGGGCCCGGCGCAGCCGCAGCCCGGAGGCGTCGCAGAGCCGCAGGCACTCCTCCAGGACCTCGGCGGCCGCCCGGTAGCGGCCCTGCGCGTGTCCGGCCAGGCCGAGGATGTACAGCGCGTAGGTCAGGCCGCCCGGGTCCCCGGCGGCGCGCAGTCCGGGCAGCAGGTCGCGGCAGACGGTCTCCGCCTCTCCGGCCCGGCCGGCCCTGGTCCGGGCCAGGGCGGCGTTGAGCGTGGTCGTGGTCTCGCCCGTACGGTGGCCGAGCGCGCGGGCCAGGGCGCCGGCCTCGTCGTAGAGCGCCACGGCCTCCTCGTAGTCGCGCCGGAACTGGGCGACCAGCCCGAGGTCGTTGAGCACCTGCTGGAGGACCACCACGTCGTTGAGCGCCCGGCAGGCCTCGGCGGCCCGCCGGCTGTGGGCCTCGGCCTCGGCGGGCCGGCCGGCCTGGACCGCCAGGTTGCCCCGGATGAACTCGGCCCGGCCGAGCGCGCCCCGGTCGCCGGCCCGTTCGGCCGCCGTGGCCACTGCCGCGGCCGCCACGGCCAGTCCGGCGCAGCGCGGGTCTGCGGTGAAGGGGCTGAGCGCGATCAGCAGGTCGGCGGCGACGCGGATCTCCTCGTCCGTCGGCCGTTCGGCGACGGTGGCGAGGATCGCGGTGATCGTCGCGTCGAACTCGGTGGCCACCCACTCCGCGGCCGCCGCGGCGTCGGCGAAGTCGGGGGAGGGCCCCGCGGCGGCGCGCAGCACGCCGGCCACCGGGTCGTCGGCCACCACCACCCGGAACGCGGCCGTGGCGCCGGCGAACAGGAAGTCCAGCTGGCGGCGGAGCGCCGCGCGCCGCTCCCCGCCGTCCCCGGGGGCCTGGTTCCCGGGCGCTCCGTCCGCCGGGTGCCCGGGCTCGGTGGGGTCGCCGGGCGATCCGTGCCCGGCGGGCGGCGTTCCGTACCCGGCGGGCGTGCCGTGCCCGGGCGGCGGCCCGTCGGGGAGCTGTCCGGCGAAGACCCGCAGCAGCTCGTGGTAGCGGTAGCGGCCGGGGCGCGGTGCGATGACCATCCCGGCGTCCACCAGCGACTCCAGCAGGAGTTCGGCCCGGCGTTCATCGGCGCCCAGGACGGCGGCGGCCGCCGCCAGGCCGATGTCGGGACGGCTGACGGCGGCGACCAGCCGGAAGGCCCGGGCCTGGTCCCGCGTCAACTGCCGGTAGCCCCAGTCGAAGGTGGCGGACACGGCGAGGTCGCCGACCCGGAGCTCGGCGATCCGGTGCTGCTCGGCCTCCAGCCGGGCGGCCAGCTGTCCCACCGTCCAGGCCGGCCGGGACGCCAGCCGGGCGGCGACGATCCGCACCGCGAGCGGGAGGTGGCCGCACAGGTGCATCAGCTCCCCGGCGGCGGCCGGGTCGGCGGTGACCCGCGGCGGGCCGGCCACCCGGGCGAGCAGCCCGCTGGCCTCCTCGGCGCTGAAGACGTCCAGGTCGATCTGGGCGGCCGTCGGCAGGCCGAAGAGACGGGACCGGCCGGTGACCAGGACGGCGCACCGGGCCGAGCCGGGCAGCAGCGGGCGGACCTGGGCGGCGTCCCGGGCGTTGTCGAGCAGGACCAGCACCCGGCGGCCGTCGAGCAGTGAGCGGAACAGCCGCGCGCGGTCCTCGCCGGACTCGGGCACGGCCGCGGCGCCGACGCCGAGCGCGGCCAGGAAGCTGGCCAGCAGCACCCGGGGGTCGGCCGGTTCGGGCTGGTCGCCGCGCAGGTCCGCGTACAGCTGGCCGTCGGGGTAGTCGGCCCGCAGCTGGTGGGCGACCCGCAGGGCGACGGCGGTCTTGCCGACCCCGCCCATGCCGGCGATGGCCGCGATCGGCAGGACGCGGTCCTCCTCCGGGGTGCCGGCGTCCTCGCCGAGGGCGGCGCGCAGGGCCGCCAGCTCCGCCGTACGTCCGGTGAAATCGGCGGTGTCGGCGGGGAGTTGGGCGGGTACCGGGTGTGCCTCGGGCTGCGCCTCCGGTTCGTCCGCCGTGGCCGTGGCCGTGGCCGTGGCGGTGGCTGAGGGTGTGGGTGTGGGTGTGGGGGAGGGCGCGGGCGGTTCCGCGGGGCCGGCGACGGCGAGCAGCCCCGGGTCGCCGGCCAGGATCCGCCGGTGCAGCTCGCGCAGTTCCGGCCCCGGGTCGACGCCCAGTTCCTCGGCGAGCACCCGGCGGACCCGGTCGTAGCAGGCCAGCGCGTCCACCTGACGGCCGCCGAGGTAGTAGGCGCGCATCAGCAGCGCGTGCGGGCGCTCCCGCAGCGGGTGCCCGGTGGTCAGCTCGTCCAGCACCGGTACGGCCAGGGCGGCCCGGCCGAGCCGGAGCTCGACCTCGCAGTGCTGCTCCAGCAGATCGATCCGCAGCTCGGCGAGCCGGCCGCGCCACTGTTCCGCGAACGGCCCCGGTACGCCGGTCAGCGGTTCGCCGCACCACAGCTCCAGCGCCTCGTCGAGCAGCCGCCGGGCCTGCGACAGCCCTTCGCCGTCGGTGGTCGCGGGGTCCAGGGCGAGGATGTCCGCGGCCAGCCGTTCGGCCCGCGCGGCGTCCACCGCTCCGGCCGGGACGACCATCCGGTAGCCGTCGCCGACCGAGTGGAGCAGGTCCTCGCCGACCGGTTCCAGCGCCTTGCGCCAGCGCCAGGCGTAGGTGCGCAGCATCGAGGAGGCGCTGGGCGGGGCGCATTCGCCCCACATCGCCTCGATCAGCTCACCGGCGCCGATCGGCCGTCCGGCGCGCAGCAGCAGCACCGCCAGCATCGCCTGCTGGAGCGGGGAGCCCACCGGCAGCTCGGTCTCCGCCCACCGGGCCCTCGGCGAACCCAGCAGAGTGAATCGAACGGAGTCCGTCATCGCTGCCCTGCCCCCCATTGCGCCGCGTTCCCCGAGCCCCCGCCGAGCACGCCGCTGGCGGATTCTCCGCCGGAACGTGATCATAGCCCTGCGGCTCGGCGCGCCCGCAACGCGCGCGTGGCCAGGGAAAGGCGCAGGTGGGGCCGGTCCGGGGCGGTCGCCTGCGTGCTCCGGGCCGGGCGAGGGGCCACCCGGGCCGGCGGAACGGGGTGGCTGTCGGGCGGCTGTAGGACGGCTACGCCAAGCGCTCCCGGGCGAGGGCCGCCGCCGCGGAGTCCGCCGTGGGTTCCGGTGCGCGCCGGTGCGGAGTCCGGCCTCCCGCGCCGCGGTCCGACCCGCCCCCTGGTCCACCGATCCCCGGGCCCCGCCACCTCCCCGGACCTGCCCTTTCGCGGGCCGGGCGGGTGCGGTGGGGCCCCGGAATCGTTTTTTGCCATTCGTTTACACTCTTGTAGAACATGGCCGCCCCGGAAGGGGCATGATTCGGCCACCGGAACGATCACTCACCGACTCACAGCCTGCTAAGGAGCCGCGGACCCCGCGATGGACGAGCCTCCCAGTTATCACCGTGCCCTCCCCATCCCGATGTGCGCCCGGTGCGGCGCCCGGCGCGGGACGGGGGTGGCACGGTGACCGAAGTGCTGCTCCTGCTCGTGGCGCTGGCCCTCACCGCCGCCTGCGCGGTGTTCGTCGCCGCCGAGTTCTCCCTCACCACCGTCGAACGCTCCGAGGTCGAGCGGGCGGCCGCGGCCGGTGAGCGCGGCGCGGCCGGCGCGCTCCGCGCCGTCAAGCGCCTGACCTTCCAGCTCTCCGGCGCGCAGCTGGGCATCACCGTCACCAGCCTGGTGATCGGCATGCTCGCCGAGCCCGCCGTCTCCGCGCTGCTGCGCGGCCCGCTGGAGGCCGTCGGCCTGCCGTCCGGCGCGGCCGGGACGCTGTCCCTCCTCCTCGGGGTGCTGATCTCCACGGTCGTCCTGATGGTCGCCGGCGAACTGGTCCCCAAGAACTGGGCGATCTCCCGCCCGCTGGCCGTCGCCAAGGTCGTCGCCGCCCCGCAGTACGCGTTCTCGGCGGCCTTCTCGCCGCTGATCGGCCACCTCAACAACACGGCCAACCGCGCGGTGCGCCGCTTCGGCCTGGAACCGGCCGAGGAGCTCGCCTCGGCGCGCACCCCGCAGGAACTCATCGCGCTGGCCCGGCACTCCGCCCGCGAGGGCGCCATCGAGCCCGACACGGCCGACCTGTTCGTCCGCACCCTGCGCCTGCGCGAGCTCACCGCCGAGAACGTGATGACCCCGCGCATCGACGTCCAGGCCCTGGAGGAGCACGCCACCGCCGCCGACGTCGCCAACCTGACGCGGGCCACCGGCCTCTCCCGGTTCCCGGTCTACCGCAACAGCCTCGACCACGTCGTCGGCATCGTGCACATCAAGCACGCCCTCGCGGTGCCCGCCGGCGAGCGCGCCCAGCGGCGGGTCTCGACCCTGATGGTGCCCCCGCTGCTGGTCCCCGAGACCCTCACCGTCGACCGCCTGCTCGACCGGCTGCGCGGCGAGGAGACCCTCGCCGTCGTCATCGACGAGTACGGCGGCACCGCCGGCATCGCCACCCTGGAGGACATCGTCGAGGAGGTCGTCGGCGAGGTCCGCGACGAGCACGACCCCAACGAGATCCCCGACCTGCTCCACCTCGGCACCGGCCACGACGGCCGCGGCCACTGGGACGCCGACGGCATCACCCGCACCGACCAGCTGGAGGCCCTCGGCATGCCCGTGCCGGACGGCCCGTACGAGACGCTGGCCGGCCTGATCGCCGGCCGGCTCGGCCGGATCCCCGTGGTCGGGGACGAGGTCGAGGTCGGCGGCTGGCTGCTGGAGGTCCACAGCGTCGCCCACCACGTCGCCGAGCGCGTCCGGGTGACCGGCGCCGAACCGGTCCGCGAGGACGCCGAGGGCGACGACGCCCGTGAGGAGAAGAACGACCGATGACCGTCGTCCAGCTGGTCATCGGCCTGCTCACGCTGCTCACCAACGCCTTCTTCGTCGGCGGCGAGTTCGCCCTCATCTCGGTGCGCCGCAGCCAGATCGAGCCCCGCGCCGAGTCCGGCGACCGCCGGGCCCGTACGGTCATCTGGGGTCTGGAACACGTCTCGGCGATGCTCGCCACCGCGCAGCTCGGCATCACCGTCTCCTCGCTGGTGCTGGGCGCCGTCGCCGAACCGGCCATCGCCCACCTGCTGGAGCCGGTCTTCCACGGCATCGGCGTGCCGGACGCGCTGACCCACCCGATCGCCTTCGTGATCGCCCTCACCGCGGCCACCTACCTGCACATGCTGATCGGCGAGATGATCCCCAAGAACCTCGCCCTGGCCGCGCCGGAGAAGGCCGCCTACCTCCTCGTCCCGCCGCTGGTCGCCACCACCCGGGCGCTGCGGCCCCTGGTGTTCTCGATCAACGCCTTCGCCAACGGCATCCTGCGGCTGCTGCGCGTCGAGCCCAAGGACGAGGTCGGCTCGGTGTTCACCGAGGAGGAGCTGGCCCGGATGGTCAAGGACTCCTCCGACGCCGACCTGCTCAGCGAGCGCGACACCGAACTCCTCCAGGACGCCCTGGAGCTCGGCTCCCGGCCGGTCTCCGAGGTGGTCACCCCCAGCTCGGACGTGGTCTTCGCCCACCCGGGCACCACGCCCGAGCAGCTGGAGGAGCTCGCCGCCCGCACCGGGTACTCGCGCTTCCCCGTCCTCGGCGCGGACAAGAAGGTCACCGGCTACCTGCACATCAAGGACGCCCTGGACGCGGAGGGCATGCGCGACCGGCCCTTCCCGCTGCGCGCCCTGCGGCCCATCGCCCGGGTCGCCGAGCAGACCCCGCTCGACGACGTGCTCACCGCGATGCGCCGCTCCGGCACCCACCTGGCCGCCGCCGTCACCGCGGACGGCACCGCGCTGGGGCTGGTCACCATGGAGGACGTGCTGAAGGAGCTGGTCGGACCGGCTCCGGCCACCAGCTGATCCTCCCGGTCGCGGCGGCACGGTACGACACGGCGCGGCACGGTTCGGCGGGCCCGGGAGGGCCTGCGGACCGTGCCGCGCCGTTTCTCATCGGGCCCCATGGCCGGCCCGGCCGACACATCGTCACTATTGGAGCGGTGGTTGCACATCGATTTAGTTGAATGATAAATTAACCGCACCGCCGACCACCGGACGGCCCCGACCGCCGACCCCTGGAGGGAACCATGACCACCACCCACGTGGCGGACAACCCCGAGCAGTCCCGGTACGAGATCACGGACGACGGTGAGCTCGCCGGCTTCGCCGAGTACCACCGCTACGAGAACGAGCTCGCCTTCATCCACACGGAGATCGACGAGCGCTTCGGCGGCCGCGGCCTCGGCGGTGCGCTGGCCCGCGCCGCCCTCGACGACGCCCGGCGGCAGGGGCTTGCCGTGCTGCCGTACTGCCCGTTCATCCGCGGCTGGCTGAGCAAGCACCCGGACCACGTCGACCTGGTGCCCGCCGCCCAGCGCGACCGGTTCGGCCTGTGACCGCCGTGACGGCGCAGGGCCCGCAGGACCCCGCCACCCCCTCCGGCCCCTCCGGCGCGGACTTCGTACGGGCGGCCGCCGCCGTGGCCACCAGCACCGGGGACGACTACCGGGTGGACGTCCGCTCCGGGCGCCACAAGCTGTCCGCCGACGAACCCGAGTCCGCCGGCGGCGCCGACACCGCCACCACCCCCGTCGGCCTGCTGCTCTCCGCACTCGGCTCCTGCACCGCGATCACCCTGCGGATGTACGCCCAGCGCAAGGGCTGGCCGCTGGAGACCGTCCGGGTCCACCTCGGCTACGAGAAGGGCCCCGAGGAGGCCGTCCGCATCACCCGCCGCATCGACCTGGTCGGCGACCTGGACGACACCCAGCGCGCCCGCCTGCTCGACATCGCCGAACGGACCCCCGTCACCCGGGCCGTGACCGCCGGGACGCCCATCGTCCCCGCCCCCGGAAGGACCGCGCACCATGACTGAGACCGCCCCCACCCCCGTCCTGCGCGGCGGCCGCGAGCACACCCCGGCCGGCCCCGTGAAGGAACTGCTCGCCCCGCGCGAGACCGCCCTCGGCGCCAGCACGGTGGTGCGGCGGCTGTTGCCGAACCTGGGGCGGCGGATGGTGGGCGCGTGGTGCTTCGTGGACCACTACGGTCCGGACGACATCGCGGA
>NZ_JBSGFD010000218.1:0-13055 GCF_053603215.1 Kitasatospora sp. NPDC004240
CGACACGGGCGCAGCGGTCATTCCTCCACGGCCTGGATCGGGATCGCGAAGTACCTTTCGGCGCTGGCCCCCAGCTGTTCTTGCTGTGGCGGGTCTTGGCCGGCCCCCCGGGGGGTGTGGAGCTTCTCGCCGTGGAGGGCGCGACCGCGCCCTGAACCTTTCGGCCTTCGGGACAACGTTCGCCCCTCGGGCCGGGGGCCGGGCGTCCGCTGCGGTCGTGCCGCCATTGATGGCGATTCCTGAAATCGCGGATCCTCCTCACCATCGACCCGAAGCGCCGGAAGGAGCGGCCGTTCGGGTGGCGGGCGCGGTGGGCCCATCAGCGGGGCCGGACCCTTCACTGTGCTGAGGGGTTGCGGCGTGCGGTTCGGGCACACGCCAGGTGTTGTCGGGGCCGGTTGAGCGGTCGGCTCCGGCAACGCCGTGCTTGCTTCCCCTTCGTCGGCTGGGCAGGCTGGGTGGTGGACAGCTTCCCTCACGGGAGGGAGCCCGCTCATGTCCGGTAGGCAGGACAACCTGAAGGACGACGGCGACAGCGCCGCCCCGGCTTTGCGGATCACCACGGTGGCCACCGGGTCGGCTGCCATTTGCCGCCTCGAAGGCGAGATCGACCTGGACCAGCGACCGAAGCTGGAGGACGCCCTCGTCCAGGCGGTCAAGGATCGTCCGGCCAGGCTCCTCGTCGATCTGGCCGGCGTCGGCTTCTGCGACTCCGCCGGCCTCAACGCGCTCCTCGTCACCCGCGCCGACGCCGAGACGGCCGGTATCAGGCTCATCCTGACCGCGCCCCCACCCCAGGTCCGCCGGCTGCTGGAGATCACCGGCGCCGACGAAGTGTTCACCGTCTGTGACAGCGTGCGGGCCGCGCTCGACGGCGGCGACCCGCGGCACCGGGGGCGGTCATGAACCTCGTCCCGCCCCCGCGCTACGCGGTCACCCTGCCCGGCACTCCCGGCGCTCACGCTCCGCCCGAGGTCGTCATCGTCCATGCCACCGGCGAGACCACCGCCGACGGCCAGCCGGTCTTCGAGGACGCCGACGGCACCTTCCGTGTCGAGATCACTCAGGGAGTGGCCCGGCCGCTCGCCGCTCCCACCGGTCCCGGCCGGCACACCTGCCTGCACGCCGTCCCCCTGCCATGACCGTCATCCCTCGATGCCGGTGGAGTGGTGGGCGGCGCCGACGGGCTTGGACTCGGGTGAGCCGCGCTGGCGCAGGTACACCGACAGGATGGCCATGGAGGCGACCGCCAGGAGTTCGGACTGCCAGTTCTGCAGGGTGCGGTTCCAGAAGCCGGGGGACAGCACGTACTGGCCCCAGGTGATCGGTGCCTGCAGATCACGCAGCTGCTCGGCGTTGTGGGCGGACCAGCCGGTGATCGACTGCGAGACCCAGGAGCCGAGGAAGAACAGGGCCATGACCAGCCCGAGGGAGCGGGAGTACACCGCCAGGCGCACACCCCGCGGTTCGCGGGCCCACGCGGGGGACTCGCCGGTGGCGTGCGGACCGATCTTCTGCTCGCGCTCCGACTCGGTGCCGGCCTTTCCCAGCTCCTTCGACTCCGGCGAGCCGCGCTGCAGCAGCCACACGGTGCCGAAGATGTAGAGGAAGAACTGCAGGTACTCCGACTGCCAGTTCTCGGTGACGTCCACGGCGAACTGCGAGCTCGTGAGGTAGCCGGCGAGGCCGAGCGGCTGCAGGCCGGCGGCGACGAGCTGGTTGTTCAGATCGGCCTGGCCGGCCGCCGCCTGGCCGGCGAGCGTGAGCAGGAATCCGGCGCCGAAGGCCAGGGTCAGCCCGTTGTCCCGCAGGAACCGGGTGGCGGCGCTCACCGCTGCAACAGCCCGATCGTGGTGAAGTACACGAGGCCGCCGACCACGACCGTGATACACAGGGCGAACAGGGCACGCACAGCTCAGTCCCCCTTCAGATCGCACCGGTAGGGCATGTCGGGACGGGGTTCACAGCCGGCGGCGGTGATCTTCCAGGCGCCGGAGAAGACGGACAGGAACACGGTGTCGGCCTCCAGGACGGCGCGGGCCTGCTGCCCGAACACATCGATACGGCGCAGCGCCCCGCCGCCCGGGAGGCCGAGGCCGGTGACCGCCTGCTCGCAGCCCGTTTCTCCTGGTCCTCCAGTTCCTCCCGGGTCCCCGGCGCGAGGGCGGCACACATCGCCGCCCCGTCCCCGCGGACGGCATCGCGCTCGAACCGGGACACCGCCGCGGCGGCCGCGTCCTCCCGGCCGGACAACTGCCCGCACCCCGCTGCGCCCGCCGACAGGACCAGAACGATCACCGCACCGCACGACACGTGCCGCCCGGACCACACACTCATGCGGGACATCGCAGCACACCCGCGCTGCCGACCCGGCCAGGCGCGGCCGAAGCCCGGGGCCGTCCGTGCAGCCGGTGCACGTTCCTGGAGGATGTGGGACCCCAGAGCCGGATCGGCGCTTCGGACGGGGGAGTAGGGAACGATGCCAGGCGGGTGGTGTCGCCTGGCGCCTGTCGGAGTCAATGACCGGCCTGCGCCCTTTGATCGGGTGCAGGCCGACTGGCGTCCGCGCGACCCTCACACCGTCCCCTGATCTCTGGCCCGTCGGCCGGGCGGTGGCCGGCGGTGCTTTCTGTCACGCTGCCTGGTTGCCGACCCTGTGACCGGGGCCGCGGGAATGCTTTCGACCGCCGCCCCTTCGGGCCCGCCACCCGTGGTAGTGGACGGCGGCCGGCCGACGGGGAGGAGCGGCGAGTGGGTACTGCGGGGCCCGAGCCTCGGCGGCGCGTGCCGAACCCACGGCCTGCCCGTGTCCTACGAGGGCATCGACGACGCCGACTACGTCGCCGCCCTCAAGGTGCTTCAGCAGTTGATCCGCAACGTCGGCGGCACGATGTCCTGAGGTTGCGGCACGACCTTTCCGCGGCTCCCGGGCGCCGGGCAGCGCGCCAGCCGGCAGCACCGCGGGGTGCGGTCGGCCGGCGCGCCGAATCCGCACCGGCGGGGCCGCTCGGGCTCGCGTCCGTTCCGGGAATCCGGCGGCCTGCACTGCCACGGTGCCGCCGTTCCGCGCGAACGGCCGGACAGCAGAAGCCCGGGATCCCTATGCTGGCGCCGTACACCGGGCCGGGGCCGCCGTGGTGTCCAGCGCAGCGAGGGGTGCAGTGTGTCGGACTTCGAGGACCTGGTGGCGGCCGAACGGCGACGCGCATCCTCCGATGCCGCGCGACACGCGGCAGAGGGCGCACGGATCGCGGCCCGGGAGCAGGCCGAGTTCGCGCGGTGGCAGCAGACCGCAGACGAGGTACAGGGCCTGCTCGCTCAGGCCTTGCGCGCGTTGCGGGCCGCGGGAGCACAGCCGGTTCCGATCCTGGCCAAACGCTACCCCAGGCCGTTCACCTCGGTGGACCGCACGGTGATCATCGACTGGCGCTGGATTCTGGGCCCATTCGCCCTGGATGACCGGGCCATCGCGTACCCGGTCGCCCGAATCTCACGGCTGCGGGACACCTGGGAGGACGTCAGGCCCTATGTCCGCCGCAACGTGCAGAAGTCGCGCCTGCGTACCGGGCTTTCGGCCGAGCAGTGGGTGATGTGGGACACCGGATCCCCGATGAGCTGGGACGTCGCCGCCGTGGCGCGCACGCAACGCCTCGGCTGCATCGGTCGCGACGAGAACGGCGAACCCCTGCTGCTTCCCGCAGACTCCGACCGGGACCCGGTCCCCTTCAAGCAGTACCTCGCAAGGGCGGTGGCCCACTACCGCTTCTGGTGACCGGTGACCGACCAACCTGAGCAGCAGTCGGCGCCGCCGCACGTCTTCCTCTCCGAAGCCGCCGAAGCCGCTCTCGCCTGCATCGACACGCCACACCCCACAACGGCAAACGCCGGTCTCCGAGAACACTCTCGGAGACCGGCGTCACCCACCGCAGCCGATCAGCCACATTCGCCAACAGCATCCGGGTGTTCCTGGCGGGGCGCCAGCGGCGCACCGCCATGGAGATGCCCGGCCCGGGTTCAGCAGGTCTCAGCTTGACGTTTAACCTCGCAGGTCACCCGACCTGCTGATCTGCGGTTCTTCCCGAGACAGCGCAGACGGCCGTTCTCCACGCTTCGAGATGTCGAGTCACGAAGCACGAGAGAACGGCCGCTGCCTATGAGTCTTGCCGTCGACGCGCCCGCAGGCCAGGCATTGGCTCTCCTGTCCCGCTTTCGGGTTGAGTTCTACGAATGCCTCTACGCCCGCTCGGACGCACTCTTCGAGCTCACCGACGCGGTGCTGTGCGCGGACGGGCCGGTGAAGACCCTGGCCGAGCTGTCGCTCGCGGTCGAGCACCGGCGCGGGCACGGCGCCCTGTACGCCGCGCTGGACCGGGGCTGGGCCGAGCCGGCGCGTCTTCGCCGCGCCCGGGCCGCGCTGCCGCTGCCGAGGGCTGCCGACGGGCGGATCGTGCTGGCCGTGGACGTGAGCAACTGGCTCCGCCCCGATGCCCCGACCAGCGACGACCGGCTGTTCTGTCACGTCTACGGACGGGGTGACCGCAGCACGGACCAGTTCGTGCCGGGCTGGCCGTACTCCTTCGTCGCCGCCCCGGAAACGGGCCGCACCTCCTGGGTCGCGCTGCTGGACGCCGTGCGTCTCGGGCCGGCCGACGACGCAACCGCCGTCACCGCCACCCAACTGCGCGACGTCGTCAAGCGGTTGAGACAGGCCGAACACTGGCAGCCGGGCGACCCGGAGATCCTGATCACGATGGACTCCGGCTACGACGTCGCCTACCTCTCCCACGCTCTCGCGGACCTTCCGGCCGTGCTGGTCGGGCGCCTGCGCTCGGACCGCGTCATGCTCCGCGACGCGGGCCCCGCCCGCTCCACCCCGAAGGGCGGGCGCCCGCGTCGGCACGGCGGCGTCCTCTCCTTCGCGAAGCCCGAGAGCTGGCATCAGCCCGAGGTCACCACGGTCACGGACACCACCCGCTACGGCACTGCGGAGGCGATCGCGTGGGACCGAATGCACCCCAGGCTCACCCACCGCGGCCCCTGGCTGGACCACTCGGAGGAGGAACTGCCAATCTTGCATGGGGCGTTGGTCCGGTTGAAGGTCGAGCGCCTGCCGGGCGACCGGAATCCGAAACCGGTCTGGCTGTGGTGCTCGTCCACCGCCGCCACCGGCGCGGATGTGAACCGCTGGTGGCAGTCGTTCCTCCGCAGATTCGACCTGGAGCACACCTTCAGGCTGACGAAGCAGACGCTCGGCTGGACCGCTCCGAAGATCCGCCACGCCGACAGCGCCGACCTGTGGACCTGGCTCATCATCGCCGCCCACACGCAACTCCGCCTCGCCCGGCCGCTGGCCGAGGACCTCCGCCGCCCCTGGGAGCGGCCCGCCGAGCCCCGCCGCCTCACCCCTGCCCGGGTGCGGCGGGGGTTTCGCAACATCCGCCCGACCACCGCTCGCCCAGCGGCGGCACCGAAACCGTCCAAGCCGGGCCCGGGACGACCTCCCGGCTCGAAGAACAAGCAGCGGGCCACACGTCACGACGTCGGAAAGACGGTCAAACGCGCCGAAACGATCAAGGAACACCAAGCCCGACGAGGATAAATTCCAAGCTAAGGGCTCGCAGAGAATCAACGTGTTGCTTCCCGCTTTGCAGCTCGTTGATGTGGTATGCGCATCTCCGAGTCGACCCGCGGCCAACTTGCCCTCAAGTTCGAGGTGTTGTTCCCGCACCTGGATGAGCGGCAGCGGCGTCTGCTGATGGCAGCCGAGGCCCGGCTGCTGGGTCATGGCGGATCCGGACGGTCGCGCAGGCGGCCGGCGCCAGCGAGACCACGGTCCGCAAGGGCGTGGACGAGCTGGAGTCCGGGGCCGAACCGCTGGGGGCCCGCCGACCCGGGGGCGGACGCAAGAAAGCGGCGGAGGTGAACCCGGCCCGGGACTGCGGCTCGCCGAAGGCGGGGATGTACCCACTCCAGGCCTGCAGACGGCCGGACGCGGATCCCGCCCCCAGCTCCGTCACACCCCCTGACCGTCGGAAGCCGGGTGTGCGGCCGAGGTGGGCGAGTGGCCGACGGTGGGACACTGCGGACGCCGCCACCCGGGACAATACGGAGTTCAGCAGGGGCCGTCACCTCGGGTGCCGGGCGGTAGATTCTCAGACCTGCCGATGCTGAAACCAAGGAGGCGCGGTGCAGTTCGAGGTCGTGGATGCGCTGGCCATGCCGGTACCGAAGGCGTGGGAGAAGGGCTGGTTGGTGCATGACGGGTGGGACGACTGGGGGTACCGAACCCTGTTCAATCTCGTCGTCGACATGCCCGAGGGCCACCGCCATGAGATCGGGTATGTGAAGATCGCGCAGAATCCCATGCCTCCGGGGGGCCGGGTGCAGCTGCCCAACCGGTTCGGGAGCCTGCCGGACGGTTACTTCTCCCTCGGCCAGGACGAGTCCTACTACACAGGGCTGAGAGCTCTCCCGGACTCCCTAGGGGAGCAGGTTCTCCTTGCGCTCCGGGACCTGGCCCTGGACGAGGAACTCTTCGACGTGGTCGTCGGAGAGGATGTGGTGAGGAGATCCCTGCTGCGGCAGGTCAAGCCGGAGACGGTGAAGGGTCAGTTCCGCCGAATCACCGGAGGCGGAGCCCGCCTGAAACCTTACGACTTCTCGTACATGTCCGCCCCCGGGCATCCCCGCTGGTTCGACTACGAGCTCGGGTTCAAGGTCGAGCCGAACTCCAACCCTCCCAGCAACGTGCACGTCGTCATCGGTGGCAACGGCACGGGCAAGACCACCCTGCTCCAGCACGTCAGCTCCTCCTTCCTCGGGCACGGGCCGGGAAGACTCGTCGCCCGGGAAGGCAACGAGGCCAGCTTCACCAACCTGGTCTCGGTCTCCTTCAGCGCCTTCGACCCCTTCGCCGCCGCATTCGCGGCCCGCAACAGCAGGTACGTCTACGTCGGGATCCATCCGCACCCCGAGTCCGCCGAGACGTCGGCCCTCCCTCTGTCCGGCGAGGAATTCGGCCGGAGCTTCATGGAGATCTCCTGGGGTGTGCAGCTGGACCGGTGGCGCAAGGCCATCAGAGTTCTACAGGAAGCCGACCCCGTCCTCGCTGGCCATGACATCCTTTCTCTCAGCCGCCTGGACACGACCGACACCATCGCGGCAGAGGACCTCCAAAATCAGGCGTCCCTGCTCTACAGCCGCCTGAGTTCCGGTCACAAGATCGTCGTTCTCACGGTGACCCGCCTCGTGGAGACCATCGCCGAGCAGTCGCTGGTCCTGATCGACGAGCCCGAGACGCACCTGCACCCGCCGCTACTATCGGCATTCGTACGATGCCTGTCCGAGCTGCTCGTGCAGCGTAACGCCGTCGCCATCGTCGCCACCCATTCACCCGTCGTCCTGCAGGAGGTCCCGCGTGGGTGCGTGTGGAAACTCCGCAGGAACGGCGACCTGCTGAAGCCCGATCGGCCGACGATCGAGACCTACGGCGAGAACGTGGGCACCCTGACCCACGAAGTCTTCGGCCTGGAGGTGACCCACTCCGGCTTCCATCGGGAGCTACGGCGTGCGGTCACCGAGTGCCGCAGCTACGAGGAAGTCCTGGCTCGCTTCGGCGACCAGCTCGGCGGCGAGGCGCGGGCCCTGGTCCGCATTCTTCTGGCGACCCGCAACGCCCCGGACGTGAACTGATGCTCCGCGTTCCCCGGCCCCAGTACACGGCCGTTCAGGCACTCATATCCTGCTGCAGCTCGATCCAGGACACGGACTTGAGAGAGCGGATATTCGCCGCCGCCTCCGCCGTCGAAAAGGCATCCGCGCGCTACGAGCTCGCGGGGATCTGCCGCGTGCTCCACACCCTACGATCCGAGATGTTCAAGCCGGAGAACGAGGGAATGGGAGAACCTCTCGCCGTCACCACCGACGACCTGCGCACCCAGCTCTACACCCAGCGTATGGCCCAACCCGGCTCCAGCGGCCGCCACATCTACGACGCGCTACGCCAGGCTGCCCCGAACGGCATCTGCCCGCTGTGCGCCACGGGCATGGTCAGCACCCTGGACCACGTCCTGCCGAAGGCGACGTTCCCGGCCCTGGCCGTCACCCCGACCAACCTGATCCCCGCCTGCGGCGACTGCAACAAGACCAAGTCCAACCGCGCCCCCGCCACCGCCGGGGAACAATTCATCCACCCGTACTACGACGACCTGAGCGGCGTGACCTGGCTCCATGCCGAGCCCCGCTTCGAAGACCCCGTCTGGATCGTCTTCTCCGTCCGGACACCTCCGAACACCGACCCCGACCTCACCGCCCGGCTCACCCACCACTTCACCTCGCTGCGGCTGGCGCAGCGATACATGGCACATGCCGCCACGGAGCTCCGCGGCCAGGAAAAGTTCCTGCGGGACCTGCGGACAGCCGCCGGGCCGCAGCAACTGCGTGCCTACCTCAGCCAGCAGGCCGACTCCCGCGCCGACGCCAACCCCAACTCCTGGCAGAGCGCCATGTACCGATGCCTCGCCCACAGCGATCGGTTCTGCGAACAAGCCTTCTGAAGAGACCACCCGGACCGCGGGGCAGGTACAGGGCCGGCCGCTTCCCTACATGCGGCAGGACGTACGGTCCGGGAGGCCTCCCTCACCGTCCGCAGCCACGTCGAACGCTGACCAGCCCGGTGGGGAGGGCGTGTAAGCGATCTCGTGTAAGTGCCTTGGGATTATTGGATGCTGAGCCGGTCCTCGAAGAAGAGTGAGAACTGGTTCAGCGCCTCCTTTTCGCCGAGCGCGGCGCCGGTGCGGTACTGGCAGAAGCCGGCCAGGCTGGCGGCCGCCGGCCTGCTGATCTGCGGTCCGGGATGGACGCCGAGGAGGCGGAACAACAGGTCGGCGTCGTCACTCAGGGCGCGGCGCGACCACGAGAACACCGAGCGCGGGCTGAGCACCGTACCGCCTTCGGCGAAGGCGTCCAGCCCGCCGGCGGCGTCGCGCAGTTCACCGGCCAGCATGGCCAGGCTGAAGGCGGGGTTGGTAGTGGCCCGGGCCGCCACGACGGCGAGTGCGAGGGGCAGCCCGGCGCAGGCGGTGACGATGGAGCCGACGGCCTCGGCCTCCCGGGCGATCCGGTGGCCGCCGAGGCGGTGGGCGAGCAGGCCGCGGGCCTCGTCGTCGGTGAGGGCTGCCGGGGCGAGGAGGCGGGCGCCGTCGGCGGCGATGAGTTCGGGCAATTGGCTGCGGCTGGTCACGATCACCGTGCAGAGGCCGGAGCCGGGCAGCAGTGGGCGGACCTGCTCGGCGTCGCGGGCGTTGTCCAGAACGATGAGGAGCCGTTTCCCGCGACGAGGCTGCGGTAGAGGCCGAGCCGCGTCTCCGGTTCGGCAGGCTGGGTGTCGTGGGGGACACCGAGGGCGTCGAGGAAGGAGCCCATCGCCAGCGCCGGGGGGAGTGGGTCCCGGTGGGGCGCGAAGCCGCGCAGGTCCACGTACAACTGGCCGTCGGGGAAGCGCTTGCGATGCAGGTGCGCCCAGTGGAGGGCCAACCAGGTCTTGCCGATGCCGCCGATCCCGCTCACCACGACCGTACGGCCGGTGGCGGCGCCCTCTGGTCCCGCTGGGCCTTCGGCCAGGGCCCGGTCGAGTCCGGCGATCTCGCGCTCGCGCCCGGTGAACTGGTTTGGTGTGGAGGGAAGTTGGCGTGGCACCGGAAGGGGGTTGGCGCCGCCGGTGGCCTTGGCGTCGTTGGTTGCGGGCGGCAGGGCGGGGAGGGAGAGTGCGGGATCGTTGTCGAGGATCTGCCGGTGCAGGGTGCGCAGGGCCGGACCCGGTTCCGTGCCGAGTTCCTCGGCCAGCAGCCGATGGGTCCGCCGGTAGCGCTCCAGCGCCTCCGACAGGCGGCCGCTGCGGTACAGGGCCAGCAGGAGCTGTCCGGCGAGGCGTTCGTCGAGGGGGAGGGCCGCGGCCCGGGTGGACAGCGCGGCGAGGCACTCGCTGTGGCGCCCGGCCCGGAGCATGAGGTCGGTGTGCGCCAGTTCGGCCTCCCGGCGTTCGGCCGCCAGGTGTTCGCGGACGGTGTCCAGCCCGGGGGCCTCCAGCCCAGCCAACGGCTCGCCCCGCCACAGGGCGAGCCCCTCGTCCAGCAGAGTCAGGGCGGTGGAGTCGTCGGCGCTCTTGGCGCGGGCGGCCAGCCGGCGGAAGTGGTGGGCGTCGACGGCGTCCTCCTCGACCCGCAGGACGTAGCCCCCGGGTCCGCGGGTCAGCGGCACGTCGAGCGGGCCCAGCACGCGGCGCAGCCGGGAGACATAGGTGTAGAGCGTGTTCCGTGCCTGGTCGCTCGCGTCCTCGCCCCACACGTCGCGGATCAGCCGGCCGACCGGGACGGGGCGGCCGGCGTCGACGACCAGGGCGGCGAGGACGCACTGCTCCCGGGCGTGGCCCAGCGGGACGGGCCGTCCGCCGGCGAGTACCTCCAGGGGGCCCAGGATGCGGAACCCGACCATGCCGCGATGCCTCTCTCTTGAGTTCAACGTCCTTTTTCGATCGATGAGTTGACAGTCTCACCTGTGACGTCAAGGTTTGCTCAGGGTTTGCCTCAGGTCGGCCGAGCAGAGTTGTCGACGTGCCTCGGAGGCCGCCGGTCGCAGGCGGGACGGGGCACGGCAGCAGACCGGACCGACCGTTTCAACGAAAGGCAGATCATGCGTATCCGTCACACCATGGCCGGGCTCGCCCTCGGCACCGCGCTCGCCGTAGGCACACTGGCCGCGCCGGCCCAGGCGGCTCCGGCGTTCGCCGCGGCCTCCGCCGCCGTCGGGGCCCCGGCGAAGGCCCCGTCTGCGGTCACCGGCTGGACGGTGATCGCCACCTACCCCAGCCTGAGCTCCTGTGAGTCGGCCGCCGTGGCCTGGGCCAACCGGCACCCCGGCAAGCTGGCTTTCTGCGAGGACCGGGGACACCGGGGGACGGTATGGAACCTGCTCGTGCAGAGCTGAGGGCCCGCCGGGGCGGTGGCCTGCCGGGGCGCGGGGGCATGAGGACGCCGTTCGCGCCGGGCTTGCGCCGCTGACCGGAGCACCCGGGGCGGGCCCGGCGACGGCGCGCGTAGGGCAGCCCGCGCGTCCGGGACCGGGTCCGGTCCGGCCGTTGCCTGGGATCCGGTCCCGCCCCGACCTCGCCCGGGCGTGTCGGGATACCGCGTCGCACGGGGGCCCCTATGTGTTTGGTCAAGGTCCGAGGCCAGTAGGTTCGTGCGGGCAAGGGCGGGCCGAGCCGTAGGGGTGTGCATGAGTGATAGCCAGGTCACGATCCAGCTCACGAGTGCCGAGGCACTGGTGCTGTCGCACTGGCTGGAGAAGCTCCAGATGACGGACCTCAGCCGCGTTGTCGACGATCCGGCGGTCTGGGCTCCGATCCATCGGATCGCTGGAACGCTCGACAAGTCACTTCTGAGCTGTTCGCGCCTGACTATGACCAGCGGCTTGAGGCCGCTCGTCAGCGGCTTCGGCCGGAGGATTGATCGAGCAGTCTGGACTCCTCACCTGGCCGTAGCCGGTTTGGGCTCGTAGAGGGTCCCGTCGCGGAGCATCGCGAACAGGACGTCGGCCCGGCGTCTGGCGAGGCAGAGCAGGGCCTGGGTGTGGCGCTTCCCTTGGGCGATCTTCTTATCGTAGTAGGCCCGCGATGCCGGGTCGCTGAGTGCGGCGAACGCGGAGAGGAAGAAGGTCCGTTTGAGCTGCTTGTTTCCTCTCCGGGAGGGCTGTTCGCCGCGGATCGAGGAGCCTGAGCTCCGGGTCGCCGGGGCGAGGCCGGCGTAGGCGGCGAGGTGGTCGGCGGTCGGGAAGGTGCTGCCGTCGCCGACCTCGATCAGGATGCGGGCTCCGGTCCTGGCGCCGACCCCCGGCATCGACGTCAGGACCTTCGAAAGAGGGTGGGCCTCCAGGAGTTCCTCGATCCGCCCGGCCAGCAGCTTGCGCTGGTCGGGAACGGCGGCCAGCGATCCGGCCAGGCTGGGGACGATCAGCGCGGCCGCCTCGGTCCCCGGAACGGTCACGGTCTGCTCGTCCAGCGCGGCGAAGATCTCCTCGACCAGCCGCTCGGCCATCCTCGGCGCCTTCGGCCGCAGCAGCGTGACCAGCCGCCGACGGCCCGCCTTGCGTATTCGGGCCGGGGACCCGAACCGCTCCAGCAGGGCCAGGACGGCCGGGTGTTGCAACCGCGGCCCCAGTACCCGTTCCAGCGACGGATGGATCTGGGTTAGCAGGCCGTGGAGCCGGTTCGCGACCCGGGTCGCCTCGCCGGCCAGGTCGTCGTCGAAGCCGACGATCATCTCCAGCTCGGCGATCGTCTCGTCCTCGCCGTCGATGGCCCGCAGCGTGTGCGGCATCGCGCGGGCCGCGTCCGCGATGATGAACGCGTCCTTCGCGTCGGTCTTCGCCTCGCCGGGGTAGAGGTCGGCGATCCGCCGCATCGTTAGTCCCGGCAGGTAGGCGACCGGGCAACCCATGTCGCGGGCGACCGCCAGCGGCAGGGCCCCGATCGAGGCCGGCTGATCGACCACGACCAGCACGGTCCTGTGCTTGGCCTGGAGTTTCGCGAACAGCTCGCGGAGTTTGGGTTCGGTGTTGGGCAGGCGTTTGTCGAACGCCTTCTTCCCAGCCGGGGTGACAGCGGTGGCGTGGTGTTCGCCCTTGCCGACGTCCAGGCCGAGGAAGACATCGATGTCGCCGGTGTCGATCACGCGCAGGCCCCTCCATCACGCTTTCGTCCGGCCTTGCCTCGGCACCGAGCTGCCACATCCACGTTACGGAGAGCTCTTCCGGCTCGGGTGAAGCCCGATGCTCAAGCCCCTCATCAGCGGTCCGTCGATGCCTCCGGGCCCGGTGACACCACCCCCCGGATCATGAACAACAAGGGGGGAAGTCATGCCGGACCCGAAGGCCGGAGGCCCCATTGCGGAGCCCTGAAGAAGGTACCGGTGGTTTGTTGACATGGGGTCAGGTCGGCAGTATCGGTGAGGAGAGACTTCTTCGGGGGTGCTGTCATGACCGCTCGCGTGCCGTGTCCG
>NZ_JBSGFD010000219.1:0-13010 GCF_053603215.1 Kitasatospora sp. NPDC004240
GGCGGCCGGCCGGCTGCGCGCCGCCTCCGCCGGGTCCGGCGCCGCCGTGGCCACCCGCGAGGAGTGGCTGGCCGCCACCGCCCCCGCCAACGGCCGGATCGCCCGGCTGCGGACGGTGCTGGTGCTCGGGCTCGCCCTGACGTACACGGGCGTCGCGCTCGCCAACACCCTCACGATGGCCACCGTCGACCGCCGCCGGGAGCTCGCCCTGCTCCGCCTGACCGGTGCCACCAGGGCGCAGGTGGTCCGGTTGGTGACCGCCGAGTCGCTGCTGGTGGTCACCGCCGGGGCGGTCCTCGGCTGCCTGGTGGCCGCCGTCCAACTCGGCGCGATGAACGGGGCGCTGGCCCTGCTCGGGACCACCCCGCCGCTGGCCGTGCCGTGGCGTCCCCTCGCCCTGGTGACGGCCGGCTGCCTGCTGCTCACCGCCCCCTGCGCGGCCCTCGCGGCCACCTGGGCCCTGCGCCACCGCCCGGTGGAGGCCGCGGCCCGGTAGCCCACCGCCCGGTGGTCCCGGGCCGGGATCACCCGGCGGCGTTCCGGGCCACCCCGGCGACCAGCGCGGCGACGAACCGGCGGGCGCGCTCCCGCGGGTCCTCGGTACCCGCCCAACTGGTCATCAGCAGGTGGTGGACCGTGCCGACGACCGCGAGCGCCAGTGAATCGGCGTCCGCCACCGGGTCGACCCGGCCCAGCGCCTGCTCCGCGACCAGGTACTCGGCGATCGCCCGCTCCACGTCCGCCATCCCGGGCGCGCCCTGCGCCATGCGGGTCCGGACCCGGGCGGTGACGCCGGCCCGGGTGAGCGCCAGCGCGGCGACCGCGGGGCCGTTGGAGTCCAGGAGCGAGAGGGCACACCGCCGGGCTCGCCCGCCGGAGCCTGACCGCCGCCCTCCGCCCGCACGAGACCGCCGGGGGTGTCCTGCTGCGCGCCTCGGCGTGGACGGTCACCGCCGAGGCCCCCTGACCGGGGCCCCGGCCGCTCCTCCCCCGGGACGACCGCTCAGCGGCCGCCGAACCGCTCGTCCGTCGACACGACCTCACGCCCCAGCGGCATCAGCGAGATCGGGATCATCTTCAGGTTGGCCCAGCCGAACGGGATCCCGATGATCGACAGGAACAGCGGGATGCTGGTCAGGAAGTGGCCGATGGCCAGCCACCAGCCCGCGAAGACCAGCCAGATCACGTTGCCGATGCACGACGGCGCCCCGGCGCCGGGCTTCTCCACCGTCGTCCGCCCGAACGGCCAGATGATGTAGCCGGCGATCCGGAACGAGGCGATCCCGAACGGGATGGTGATGATCAGGATGCAGCAGATGATGCCGGCCACGACGTAGAGGAGGGCCATCCAGATACCGCAGAAGATCAACCAGAGCGCGTTGAGCACGAATTCGAGCACCTTCATGGGGCCACCTTTTCATCGACATTCCCTCTGAGGGGGGTATGCCCGCTCCCGGCGCGTCCCATGGCGCCCGTTCTCCCCGCCCACCCCGCCGGACGAGCCCCGGCCGGACCGCCCGGCTACAGCGGTGTGACCGCCTTCAGCACGAGCAGCAGCGCGATCGCCGCGTTGAGGGCGCAGAGCGTGGAGGCGGCGGTGCCGATCGCCGCGACCAGGGCGGCGACGCCGGCCCGGCTGTGGGCGGGCGGCCAGTTGCGGGAGGAGGGGACCGGCCCGAGCAGGGCGGCCACCCGGCGGGGCACCGGCCCGGGCGCGGGGGCCGCGAAGGCGGCGAACCCGGGGGCGGGGGCGTGGTGGGAGACCAGGGCGGCGCGGGCGACCGCGCGGGCGGTGATCCGCCGGTCGCCGACCGCCTGCGCCGAGTCCTCGTCGGCCCAGCGTTCGGTGCTGTACGCCACGGCGCGGGCCAGCGGGCGCAGGAACGGGTTGACGCAGCTGGCGAGCTGACCGGCCAGCAGGTGGCGGTGATGACGGTGCGCGAGGTGGGCCCGCTCGTGGGCCAGCAGGGCCGCGCGCTCGTCCGCGTCCAGCCCGGCCAGCATGCCGGTGGACACCACGACCCGCCCCGGCGAGCCGGGCAGCGCGTAGGCGTACGGGGTCGGGTCGGGCAGTACGGCGACGTCGGCGGCGCCCGTGCCGTCCGGCCCGGCGTACCCGGCCCGGGCCACCGCCCGGCGGGCCCTGGCCCGGACCCACGCGTGCCGGGCCAGCGTCCGCAGGCAGGCGAGGGCGACCAGCGTCAGGACGCAGATCGAGGCCGCGCCGACGGTCTCGTGGTACGGCACCACGGCCCGCACCTCGGGGTCGGACCAGCCGTCCGGCAGCGGGTTGCCCGGGATCTGGGCGGTGCCGACCACCCCGAGCAGCCCGAGGCAGAGCGCGCTGCACAGCGCCATCACCACGGTGATCATGGTGAGCAGCCGGGCCACGGCCCTCGGGTGGAGGTGCTGGCCGGCCAGCCGGGCGATCGGCAGGGCGGTCAGGGGCAGGACGAGCGGGAGGAAGACGAAGACGCCCACGGCGTACGGGCCCGGTCAGCCGGCGTCGGCCGCGGACTCGGCCACGACGCCGGCCACCGCGTCACCGGGCACCGGGACCGCGGCCGCCCCGGAGGCCGGGGTGGAGGCCGCGGCCGGGGCACTGTCCAGCAGCGCCCGCAGCAGTTCCTCGTCGTGCGGCAGCAGCGCGGTGACGAAGCTCGCCAGCACCGCCTCCCGGTCGGCCTCGCCGTCGAGCATCCGGCGCATCCGCAGCGCCGCCAGCCCGGCCGCGTCGGAGGCGGCCTGCCAGACGTAGGAGCGCCCGTCCCTGGTCCGGGAGACCGCCTTCTTGGCGTGCAGCCGGGACAGGATGGTCATCACGGTGGTGTACGCGAGACCGCCGCCCGCCAGCCGTTCCTGCACCCATCCGGCGGTGGCCGGGGCGGGCGCGTGCTGGAGCACGGCCAGCACCTGGGCCTCCAGTTCGCCCTGGCCGCGCCGCCGGGCGCGTGGGTCCCCGGCCGCCGGGGCGTGCCTCTGCTCTGCCATGACGGCCACTCCCTCCGGATGCCGGCGCCCACCACCGGGCGGTGGCGCGGTGAGCCATCCTAACGAGCGGTCGTCCGTACCCGTCCGCGCGACCGGGGGCCGGGCGGTGCCGCGGCCGGCCGGCGGCGGCCCGACGGTGGAGCGCCCCGGCCGGGCGGCGGTCCTACGACCCCACGGCTCAACGCTCCAGCGGCTCCCGCGCGTTCTGCAGGCGGTCGAGTTCGGCGATGTCCGGGTGGTGGAGGTCGAAGGCCGGCGACTCGGAGCGCACCTTCGGCAGCGTGACGAAGTTGTGCCGCGGCGGCGGGCAGGAGGTGGCCCACTCCAGCGACCGCCCGTACCCCCAGGGGTCGTCCTCCTCGACGCGCCGCCCGTACCGCGCGGTGTGCCAGACGTTGTAGAGGAAGGGGAGGGTGGACAGGCCCAGCAGGAAGGAGCCGATGGTCGAGACGGTGTTGAGGGCGGTGAAGCCGTCGGAGGCGAGGTAGTCGGCGTAGCGGCGGGGCATGCCCTCGGCGCCGAGCCAGTGCTGCACCAGGAAGGTCGCGTGGAAGCCGATGAACAGCGTCCAGAAGTGGATCCGGCCGAGCCGCTCGTCGAGCATCCTGCCGGTCATCTTGGGCCACCAGAAGTGGAAGCCGGCGAACATCGCGAAGACGACGGTGCCGAAGACCACGTAGTGGAAGTGGGCGACGACGAAGTACGAGTCGGAGACGTGGAAGTCGATCGGCGGGGAGGCCAGCAGCACACCGGTGAGGCCGCCGAAGAGGAAGGTGACCAGGAATCCGACCGTCCAGAGCATCGGGGTCTCGAAGCTGAGCGAGCCGAGCCACATGGTGCCGATCCAGTTGAAGAACTTGACCCCGGTCGGCACGGCGATCAGCAGCGTCATGATCGAGAAGAACGGCAGCAGCACCTGCCCGGTGACGAACATGTGGTGCGCCCAGACGGTGATCGACAGGCCGGTGATGGCGATGGTGGCGGCGATCAGTCCGGAGTAGCCGAAGATCGGCTTGCGGGCGAAGACCGGGATGATCTCGGTGACGATGCCGAAGAACGGCAGCGCGATGATGTACACCTCGGGGTGCCCGAAGAACCAGAAGAGGTGCTGCCAGAGCATCGCGCCGCCGTTGGCCGCGTCGAAGGCGTGCGCGCCGAACTGGCGGTCCGCCTCCAGGCAGAGCAGGGCCGCCGCCAGCACCGGGAACGCGAACAGCACCAGCACGGCCGTCAGCAGGACGTTCCAGACGAAGATCGGCATCCGGAAGAACGTCATGCCCGGCGCCCGGAAGCAGATGATCGTGGTGACGAAGTTGACCGAGCCGAGAATGGTGCCGAAGCCGGAGAAGGCCAGGCCCATGATCCACAGGTCGGCGCCGATGCCGGGCGAGTGCACCTTGTCGTTCAGCGGCGCGTAGGCGAACCAGCCGAAGTCGGCCGCGCCGTCGGCGGTGAGGAACCCGCCCATCGCGATCAGCGAGCCGAACAGGTACAGCCAGTAGGCCAGCGCGTTCAGCCGGGGGAACACCACGTCCGGGGCGCCGATCTGCAGCGGCATGATCCAGTTGGCGAAGCCCGCGAACAGCGGGGTCGCGAACATCAGCAGCATGATCGTGCCGTGCATGGTGAAGAGCTGGTTGAACTGCAGGTTCGTCACCAGTTGCAGCCCCGGACGGGCCAGCTCGGCCCGCATCACCATCGCCATCAGCCCGCCCGCGAGGAAGAAGACGAAGGAGGTGACGATGTAGAGGGTGCCGATCCGTTTGTGGTCGGTGGTGGTCAGCCAGCCCACCAGCGCTCGGCCGCGGCGGCGGCGGGAGGCCACCAGCCACCGTTCCAGCCGCGGTGCGAGCGGCGGGTGCGGGGCCTGCTCCACGGTGTCCTTCGGCAGGAGTGTCACGCGGCGCGCCTTCCGTGCTCGGGGCCGGGCGGCGGCCGGCCCGACGGGGCGGACGGCCCGGGCCCGGGCGGTGGTCGCCCCACCAGTACCAGGCGCGGCCCGCGCGACCCGGCGGCCGCGCGGGCCCGTCACCCGAACAGGCGCGTCCGATTGCCGGGTGGACGGGTTCGGCGCACGGTCGAAGTCCGAACGCGTTTCCGTACACCCGTTCGGTCGTCGGCGTGCCGTACCGGTGCGCCGCGTCCCGACCCGGCGTACGGCCTAGGAGGAGTCCATGAGCACCGCGTCGCCCACCCCTGATCAGCCCCCGCCCTGGCGCTCCGGCACCGGGCAGCCCCCGCCCCCGAGTTCGGTCAACCGGTTCAGCGACTGGGCCCCCGGGCTGGTGATCTTCGCTGCCGTCCTGATGCTGATCAACGGTTTCTTCGAGGCGTTCCGCGGCATCATGGCGATCGCCGATGACGACGTCTTCCTCACCACCCCGCGCTACGTCTTCCGCTTCGACCTGACCGGGTGGGGTTGGATCCACGTGATCATGGGCGTGGTGGTGGCCGTGATCGGTGCCCTCCTCCTCAAGGGCCTCTCCTGGGCCCGCTGGCTCGGTGTCCTCGTCGTCGCGATCAGCGCCCTGGAGAACTTCCTGGCGCTCCCCTACTACCCGTTCTGGTCGATCATCGTGATCGCGATGGACGTCTTCATCATCTGGGCGCTCTGCGTCTGGCGCCCCGACACCGTGTGACCTCCCGACACCACCTGAACCGTTCGACACACCACCGACCGAGCGGCCCCCGGCCGCCGCGGCAACCGTGCCCGTCCCCCGCCGACCCGCGGGGGACGGGCACGCGCGCGTGCCGGGGCCTCAGGTACGGGCCCGCTGGGTGACCGCGATGCACAGCAGCACCACCACGGCCGTGACCGGGGCGGCCGCCGGCAGCTCCTCGCCGAGCAGCAGCACCGACCACACCAGGGTCAGCAGCGGCTGCGCGAGCTGCAGCTGACTGGCCCTCGGCACCCCGATCGCCGCCATCCCCCGGTACCAGAGCACGAAGCCGCCGAACTGGGACACCGCCGCCGTGTACGCGAGCCCGGCCAGCGCCCGGCCGTCGAGGTGGACCGCCTCGGCCGGCACCGCCAGCGCGGCGACCGGCACGGTCACCGGCAGCGCCGCGACCACCGCCCAGCCGATCACCTGCCAGCCCGGCAGCTCCTTCGAGATCCGCCCGCCCTCCGCGTACCCGGCCGCGCAGACGAGCAGCGCCGCGAACAGGTAGAGGTCCGCCGGGCCCGGCCGGCCGTGGCTGCGGACCAGGGTGAAGAGCAGCACCGCCGCCGCCCCGACCAGCGCCGCGCCCCAGAAGGTGCGGGACGGGCGGCCGCCGGTGCGCAGCGCCGCGACGGCGGCGGTGGCCAGCGGCAGCATCCCGATGACCACCGCGGAGTGCGCGGTGGAGGAGGTCTGCAGGGCGAGCGTGGTGAGCAGGGGGAAGCCGAGCACGCAGCCGGCCGAGACCACCAGCAGGCCGGGCCAGTGCCGGCGTTCGGGGACGGGCACCCGGGCGGCGGCCAGGCAGACCGCGGCGAGCAGTCCGGCCAGGACGCCGCGCAGGCCGGTGGCGCTCCACGGGCCGAAGCCGGTCAGCGCCCAGGCGGTGGCGGGGAAGCTGAAGGAGAAGAGGAGCACCCCGAAACCGGCCAGGGCGGTACCGGCGCGGACCACGGACGGTCCGCCGGACCGGGCCTCCTCACGCACCGTCGAACGGGCCGGGGCGGAGGCCGGAACGGAGGCCGGGGCAGCGGGTGCAAGGGGGGCCGGGGCGAGGGGGGAACCCTGCGGCGCTATCGCCGACTGCCGGGTAGCGCTATCTTGTGCCGTCATGAACGAGCGTAGCAGCGTGACCGATCTCGCCGACAGCCTCCGCCGCGAGGTGGAGCGCTACCCGGAGGGGCGGAAGCTGCCGTCGAGCCGCGCGCTGATGGAACGGCACCAGGTGAGCCCGGTGACCGTCTCCCGGGCGATCGCCGTGCTGGCCGCCGAGGGCCTGGTGGTCTCCCGGCCCGGCGCGGGCGTCTTCCGTACCGACCTGCCCACGGGCGCGCGACCGGGCGCGGACGCGCGGACGGCGGCGCCCGCCCCGACCGGCCGCCCCGGTGACCTGTCCTGGCAGGAGGTGGCGCTGAGCGCGGAGTCCGGGCCCCGGGCGACCGGCGCCGGCCCGCTGCTGAACATGCTGACCACGCCGCCGCCCGACGTGGTCGACCTCAACGCCGGCTACCCGCACGCCTCGCTGCAGCCCGAACGGCTGCTGGCGGGTGCGCTGGCCCGGGCCGGCCGGCGGCCCGGGGCCTGGGGGCGCCCGCCGGCGGAGGGGCTGACCGAGCTGCGGGAGTGGTTCGCCCGCGACATCGGCGGCAGCGGCGGGATGCTGGGCGCCGGGGACGTCCTGATCACGGCCGGCGGGCAGAGCGCGCTCGCGATCGCGCTGCGCTCGCTGGCCGCCCCGGGCAGCCCCGTCCTGGTCGAGTCGCCGACCTATCCGGGCACGCTCGCGGCGGCCCGGGCGGCCGGACTGCGACCGGTGCCGGTCCCGGTGGACGAGGACGGGCTGCGGCCCGAGCTGCTGGCGGCGGCCCTCGACGCCAGCCGGGCGCGGGTCCTGGTCTGCCAGCCGCTGTTCCAGAACCCGACCGGCGCGGTGCTGTCGGCCGGCCGCCGGGCCGAGGTGCTGCGGATCGCCCGCACGGCCGGGGCGTTCGTGATCGAGGACGACTTCGCCCGCCGGCTGGTGCACTCCGACGCCCCCGCGCTGCCGCGTCCGCTGGCCGCCGACGACCCGGACGGGGTGGTGGTGCACGTCCGCTCGCTGACCAAGGCCACCTCGCCGAGCCTGCGGGTGGGCGCGATCACGGCGCGCGGCCCGGCGCTGGAACGGCTGCGGGCCACCCAGGTGGTGGACAGCTTCTTCGTACCCCGGCCGTTGCAGGAGGCCGCCCTCGAACTGGTCGCCGACCCCGGCTGGGCCCGTCACCTGCGCACGCTCGGCACCGAACTGCGCGACCGCCGGGTGGCCGTGGCCGCCGCGCTGCGCCGGGAGCTGCCCGGGCAGGCCTTCACCCCCCGCCCCGGCGGCTACCACCTGTGGCTGCGGCTGCCCGACGGCACCGACGAGGCCGCCCTCACCGCCGCCGCCCTGCGCGCCGGCGTGCTGGTCACCCCCGGCCGGCCGTACTACGCGGCCGAGCCGCCGGCCCCGCACCTGCGCCTCAGCTACGCCGCCGTGGACGGCGCGGGCCGCCTGGCCGAGGGCGTGCGCCGGCTGCGGCAGGCGTACGAGCGGCAGGCGCACGAGGCGGGGTGAGCCGGGGCGTCCGCGAGCGGAGCGGCTCAGGGCCGGTGGCACCTCGGTACCGGTGGCCCGCCATCCGCTCCGGGCGGCTCAGGGCCGGTGGCCCGCCATCCGCTCCAGGCGGGTGATCCGCTCGGCCATCGGCGGGTGGGTCGAGAACAGCCGCGCCCCCGCCTCGCCCGGACGGAACGGGCTGGCGATCATCATGTGGCTGGCCGTCTGGAGCTGCGGCTCGGGCGGGAGCGGCAGCTGCTTGGTCCCGGCGTCCAGCTTGCGCAGCGCACTGGCCAGGGCGAGCGGGTCGCCGGTGATCCGGGCGCCGTCGGCGTCGGCCTGGTACTCCCGGGAGCGGCTGACGCCCAGCTGGATCAGCGAGGCGGCCAGCGGGCCGAGGATCATGATGGCGAGCAGGCCGAACAGGCCGGGCCCGTCGTCGTCGTCGCCGCGCCCGAACGGGACCAGCCAGGCGAAGTTCACCAGGAACATCACCACCGAGGCGAGCGCGCCGGCCACCGAGGAGATCAGGATGTCGCGGTTGTGGACGTGGCTGAGCTCGTGGCCGATCACCCCGCGCAGCTCGCGCTCGTCCAGCAGCTGCAGGATGCCGTCGGTGCAGCAGACCGCGGCGTTGCGCGGGTTGCGGCCGGTGGCGAAGGCGTTCGGGGCGGGGGTCGGCGAGATGTAGAGCCGGGGCATCGGCTGACGGGCGGAGGTGGAGAGCTCCCGGACGATCCGGTAGAGCCGCGGCGCCTCGATCTCGCTGACCGGCCGGGCCCGCATGGCGCGCAGGGCGAGCTTGTCGCTGTTCCAGTACGCGTAGGCGTTCGTCCCGAGGGCGACCACCAGGGCGATCACGAAGCCCGTACGGCCGAAGAAGCTGCCGATCACCAGGATCAGCGCCGAAAGGCCGCCGAGCAGTGCGGCGGTCCTCAGTCCGTTGTGCCGGCGGTGCACGACAGGCCCTCCAATGGTGCGGTGGGGAAGCCCTCTCTGCCTCGTCCCTCTGCCCGATCAACGGGCGGGGACGCCGCCCTTGTTCCCTTGTGACCGGCCGCACAGGGCGCGGCACGGCCACCGCGGGGCCGTCCCGGTACCGCCGCCGGGGCCCGCACCCGCGCCCGACGCGGGGCCCTGAGTGGCCGCGACCGGCGCCCGGGCCCCCGTCCGGCACGTCAGAACAGCGAGCCGCCGACCACCTGGAGCACCAGCTGCGGGGCCGCCGACAGCACCACGGCGGCCGAGGCGGTGAGCCCGAGCGTGGCCGCCAGCGGCACCGGCAGCCGCCGGGTGCCGACCGGGGCGCCGGCGTCCCCGGGGGCCTGCTCCGCGTCGGCGGCCGGCGCCGGGGCGAACAGCTTCGCCGTCCACAGCAGGTAGTAGTAGAGCGCGATGACCACGTTGACGGCCATCACCACGGCCAGCCAGCCCAGCCCGGCGTCGACGGCGGCCTGGAACACCACGACCTTGCCGAACAGGCCGATCACGCCCGGCGGGAGTCCGGCCAGGCAGAGCAGGAAGAAGGCGAGCGCCAGCGCCGTCCAGCGGTCGCGGGCGAACAGGCCCCGGAAGTCCTCGATCCGGGTCCCGGAGGTCCGGGCGACGGCCGCGGCCACGCCGAAGGCTCCCAGGTTCACCACGCCGTAGATCAGCGCGTACGCGGCGGTGGCGCCGAGCGGGTCCACCCCGGTCGGGGCGTAGCCGGCGGCGGCCAGCGGGACCAGCAGGTACCCGGCCTGGGCGATCGAGGACCAGGCCAGCAGCCGCACCGCGCTGTAGCGGGTGTCGAAGCGCTGGCGCAGCGCGCCGACGTTGCCGGCGGTCATGGTGACGGCGGCCAGCACCGCCAGCACCAGGCCCCAGGTGTGGGCGTACGGGCGGAAGGCGATCGTGGTGACCAGGGCCAGCCCGGACAGGCCCGCCGCCTTGCCGACCACGGACAGGTAGCCGGCCACCGGCAACGGGGCACCGGTGTAGGTGTCGGGCACCCAGAAGTGGAACGGCACGGCGGCGACCTTGAAGGCGAAGCCGACCAGGGTGAGCACCGCGCCCGCCACGGCCAGGGTCTTCAGCTGCGCCGGCGCCTGGGTCAGGCCGTCCGGGATGGCGGCCAGGTGGAGGCTGCCGGAGGCGGCGTAGACGAAGCCGACGCCGAGCAGCATCACGGCGGTCGCGGTGACCGAGGAGAGGAAGAACTTCAGCGCGGCCTCGGCGCCCCGGCCGTCCCGGCGCAGCGCGACCAGCGCGAAGGCGGGCAGCGAGGCGACCTCCAGGGCGATCACCAGGGTGGCGAGGTCGCGGGAGGCGGGCAGCAGGGCGGCGCCGCTGGCGCTGGCGAGCAGCAGGAACCAGTACTCGCCGCCGGGCAGCTTCTCCTCGTCCACGGTGTGCACGGACAGCAGGGCGGCGATCAGCGCGCCGCCGAGCGCGAGCAGCTGGAAGACCAGGGCGAAGTGGTCGGCGACGTACGAGCAGCCGGCGGTGTCAGTGGCCCCTGTTACGTTCTGCACGCAGAAGGTGGCCCTGGGTGAGCCGCCGGTGAGCGGGAGGAGCGAGATGAGCGCGAGGGCGAGTCCGGCCGCGGTGAGCCGGCCGAGGAGCTTCTTGCGGCGCTCGGGCAGGAAGAGGTCGAGGACCAGCACGCCGATGGCGGCCAGCGCGGCGATCAGCGGGGGCGCGATCGCCACCCAGTCGACGGACTGGATGAGGCCGCCCGGATCGGCGACGGCGAGGGAGGTCACAGTGGTCTGCCCCGGGGAGTGAGGTCCGGACGCGAGTCCGGGCGCTGGGTCGAACTGCTGCGTACCGAGCATGATCAGCCACCCCCGAGGAGGTGCTTGACGGCGGGGTCGGAGAGACCGAGCAGGAGCGCGGGCCAGAGTCCCGCGACCAGGGTGAGGGCGGCCAGCGGCGTCCAGCTGACGGCCTCGTACGGGCGCAGGTCGGCGAGCCCGTCCACCGGGGCGGGCTGCTTCGGGTCGCCCATGCAGACGCGCTTGACCACGATCAGCAGGTACGCGGCGGTGAGGAGGGTGCCGAGGCCCGCCAGGACCATGTAGGTGACGAACGCGGGGCGCGACAGGCCCTCGGCCGGGTCGAAGGCGCCGAACATCGCGAGCAGCTCGCCCCAGAAGCCGGCCAGACCGGGCAGTCCGAGGCTGGCGACGGCGGCGAAGGCGAGCATCACGCCCAGGCGCGGGGCGCGGCCGTAGAGGGCCGCCCCGGTGCCGCCCGCGAGGGTGTCCAGGTCGGCCGTGCCGTAGCGGTCCTTCAGCGCGCCGACCACGAAGAACAGCAGGCCGGTGATCAGACCGTGCGCGATGTTGGCGAACAGCGCGCCGTTGACCCCCACCGGGGTGAGGGAGGCGATGCCCAGCAGGACGAAGCCCATGTGACCGACGGAGGAGTACGCGATCAGGCGCTTGAGGTCGCCCTTGGCGCCGGGACGGGAGAGCGCCAGGCAGGCCAGCGAGCCGTAGACGATGCCGACCGCGGCGAACGCGCCCAGGTAGGGGGCGAGCGTCGTGGCGCCCTCGGGGACGACCGGGAGGAGGACCCGGACCAGACCGTACGTACCCATCTTCAGCAGCACACCGGCGAGCAGCACGGAGCCGACGGTGGGGGCCGCCGTGTGCGCGTCCGGGAGCCAGCTGTGCAGCGGCCAGGCGGGCGCCTTGACCGCCAGGCCGAGCAGGATCGCCAGCGCGGCGACCACCTGGGTGCCGTGGCTCAGGCCGCTGCCGTGGGCGGCCGCCAGGGCCTGCATGTCGAAGGTGCCCGCCTTGCTGCCGATCAGCAGGAAGCCGAGCAGCATCACGGCCGAGCCGAGCAGCGTGTACAGGATGAACCGGTTGGCGGCCGGCACCTTCGCCCCGCTGCCCCACCGGGCGATCAGGAAGTACATCGGGATCAGCACGATCTCGAAGGCCAGGAAGAAGAGCAGGAGGTCCAGCACCGCGAAGGTGGCGAGCATGCCGACTTCGAGGAGGAGGAACAGCCCGGTGAAGGCGCGGGCGGAGGGGACGCCGTCCCCGTTCGGCAGCCGCTTCTCCGAGTACAGCGCGCAGAGGAGGGTGAGCAGCGAGGTCAGCACGATCAGCGGCAGCGAGATGCCGTCCACGCCGAGGTGGAAGCGCACGCCGATGGCCGGGATCCAGGCCACGTCGGTGGTGGCCTGCATCCGGCCGGGCTCGTCGTGGTCGAAGCCGGCCGCGAGGACCACGGTGAGGAGGAACACCGCGCCGGTGACGACGGTGTTCAGCCGCAGCGCCCGCCGGTCGGCGGCGGCCGCCGCGGCCGGGTCCGCGCCCCCGCCGGGGGCGCCGAACACCGGCGCGAGGGTCAGGGCGGCGCCGAGCAGCGGCAGCGCCAGGAGGGCGATGAGGACTGCGTTCATCGGGTGCTCCCGGGGGCCGCGGTGGTCGTCGGGTTCGGGGTGGGGCGGTACGGCATGCGCTACACCGCCACCAGGACGGCCAGCAGCACGACGCCGGCCAGCAGCGCGCTGAGGTACGTCTGCGCGTTGCCGGTCTGCGCGAGCCGCACGGCCCGGCCGAGCAGGTTGGCGCCGGTCCCGCTGCCGCGCACGTACGTCTCCACGACCTCGCGGTCGAGGAAGCGGACGAGCCGGGCCGCGGCGGCCGTCGGGCGGACGAACAGCGCGCCGTAGAGCCGGTCCACGCCGAAGCCGTGCCGGGCCGGGCCGAACAGCGGGCCGAGCAGGGTGCGCCCGGGGTCGCCGGCCGTGGCCGCGTCCTGCGGGGTCGGCCCGGCCTGGC
>NZ_JBSGFD010000220.1:0-12899 GCF_053603215.1 Kitasatospora sp. NPDC004240
GGCCGCCCAGGGCAAGGCCGGGCAGGACAGGGCCGGGCAGGACAGGGTCGCCCAGGGCCGCGCCGCCGAGCGGGGCCGCGGCACGCGCGGCAACCCCGCCCCCGAGACCGGCGGACGGCGGGCGAACGGCGCGGGCGGCGAGAGCGGCGGACGACGGGCCGCGAGCACCGAGACCGGCGGACGGCGGGCGAACGGCGGCGGCGAGAACGGCGGACGACGGGCCGGCAGCGGCCGGGGCCGCAAGCCCAAGCGCAACGTCAAGAAGATCCTCGCCTGGACCACCGCCGGCGTGCTCGTCGTGCTGGCCGGGACCGGCGGCGCGATCTACTACAAGCTCAGCGGCAACATCCGCTCCTTCGACGAGGACGCCATCAGCAAGGAGCGGCCCCCGGAGGCGACCGCCGACGCCAACGGCAACAAGCCGGTCAACGTCCTGCTGATCGGCTCGGACTCGCGCAGCGGCAAGAACGCCGACCTCGGCGGCGGCGACGAGGGCGGTGCCCGCTCGGACACCACGATGCTGCTGCACGTCTACGCCGACCACAAGCACGCCGTGGGCATCTCCATCCCGCGCGACGCCCTGGTGACCATCCCGCCGTGCAAGCTGCCGAACGGGAAGTGGACCAAGGAGCAGCCCGGGCAGATGTTCAACTCCGCCTTCTCGGTCGGCAACACCGAGACGGGCAACCCGGCCTGCACCCAGAACACCGTGGAGAAGCTGACCGGCATCCGGGTCGACCACACCATCGAGGTCAACTTCCAGGGCTTCGCGGCGATGACCGAGGCCGTCGACGGGGTGGACGTCTGCCTCCCCAACGACATCTACGAGGGGAACGTCAACCCCAACCTGGGCAAGAAGGGCAAGGTCGTCCTGCCCAAGGGCAAGCAGAAGGTCTCCGGCCAGAAGGCGCTGGACTACGTCCGGCTGCGGCACGGGATCGGCGACGACTCGGACGTCGGCCGGATGAAACGGCAGCAGGCGTTCCTCGCCTCGCTGATGGCCAAGGTCAAGAGCCAGGGCCTGAACCCCACCACGCTGCTGCCGCTGGCCGACGCGGCCACCAAGTCGATGACCGTCGACCCCGGTCTGGACACGGCGGGCAAGCTGATGGACTTCGCGCTGTCGCTGAAGAACATCGACCTGCACGACATGAAGTTCCTGACCGCGCCGTGGCGCTACAACGGCCCCCGGATCGACCTGGTCCACCCGGCCGTCGACAACCTGTGGAAGACCCTCCAGGCCGACCGCACCATCGACGGCAAGGACGCCACCGGCAAGCAGGAGGACGCCCCGACGACCCCGGCCGCGCCGGAGACCCCCGCCGCGCCCGCGCCGGCGCCGATCGACAGCCGGGCCGCCGCGGCGATCAAGGTCGCGGTCTACAACGGCACCACCGCCAACGGGCTGGCCGCCAAGGCCGCCGAGACCCTCAAGGCGCAGAAGATCACCGTGACCGGGGTGACCGGCGCCAAGTCCACCAACCACGCCACCACCACCATCGAGTACGGCAGCGGCCAGAAGGCCAACGCGGAGAAGGTCGCCGCGCTCTTCCCGGGCGCCACCCTCAGCCCCACCTCGGCCTCCGGGATCAGCCTGGTGCTCGGCAAGGACTACGCCGCCGCCAACGGGGGCGCGGCCACCGCGAGCGCCCCGGCCCCGCTGCCCACCGAGGTGGTCAACGAGGCCCGCTCGGCCGACGACGACATCTGCAGCAACGTCTCGTACGGCTGATCCCCCGGCGCGCACACCCTCGGCCCGGCCCCGCACGACGGCGGGACCGGGCCGAGGACGTACCGGGGTCAGAGCGTGGAGCGGACCCAGCCGTCGACCACCGCGGTGAGGTCCTGGTCGGCCGCGGAGTGGTCCACCACGTGGGTGCGGATCACGTCGCTGCCGCTGCTCAGGAAGCCACCGCGCTTGTCGGTCTCCAGCACGACCTCGATCCGGCCCGGCGTGGTGATGAAGGTGACCTCCACCGAGTTGGCCCGGTGCGCGTACTGCGGGGCCGCCGAGAACTCGATCTCCTGGTAGAACGGCAGCGTCTGGCCGGTGCCGCGGATGTGGCCGGCCTCCAGGTCGGCGGAGCGGAAGTGGAAGCCGAGCTGGACGAAGGTGTCCAGGACGCGGCGCTGCGCCGGCAGCGGCTCGACCTCCAGCGGGTCGGAGTCGCCCTTGTCGAGGGCGCCCGCGATGTCCACCTCGGTCCGCACCCCGAGCTGCATGCCGTGCAGGCGCTGCCCGGCGATCGTGGTGACCGGGGTCTCCCACGGCACCTGGACGGCGAACGGGATCGAGCGGTTCTCGCCCGGGGCCAGCTTCAGCGGCGAGGTCACCGAGAAGCGGGCGAACGGGTACAGGCCCGTGCTCTCGCCCTCCTCGTGCTCGATCTCGACCTTGGCGACCAGGGTCAGCGTGATGCCCCGGATGTCGGCCTCGACGGTGCCGCCGGTCAGCTCGACCGTCCCCTGCAGGGTGCCACCGGGCTGGACGACGGGCGTGGACAGGACGGTGTCGACGCCGGGACCGCCGACGCCCAGGGCGCCGAGGAGCTTCTTGAACACCATGCGGCCGTTCTCCTTCGGAAGTGGTGGACCGGCGAGGCCCGATCCGTCCCCCAATCTACGGCCTGTGCCCGGGCCGGGGTCGGGCCCCCGGGCGGCCCGCGGCGTCTGTGCCGCGGCCGGTGGCCCGCGGCCCGGGGGAGACCCGCGGGAACGGCCCGGCGCGGTTGTGGGACGACTACCTCCGCAGTTGTAGGACAACTGCCGCCCCAGTTGTAGGATGACCGGGCGAGCGGTTGTAGGATGACTGTGGGCCACCGGCCCGCGACCACCTGCGCGACCGCAGGCACGACCGCACGACCACGCACGCGACCACCCGGAGGGAGACCGACATGACCGCCACGGGCAACGACGACAGCCCGCAGGCCGCCGGCCGGCGCTCCCTGGTGGACACCACCATCGACCAGCTGCGCGAGCGGCTGGCCGCCGGGACCTGGACGGTCGGCGACCGGATCCCCACCGAGCACGAGCTCGCCGAGCGGCTCCAGGTCGGGCGCAACACCGTCCGGGAGGCGATCCGGGTGCTGGTGCACGCCGGGATGCTGGTCACCCGGCAGGGCGAGGGCACCTTCGTCCGGAGCACCAGCGACCCCGCCGCCGTCCTGCGCGGTGTGCAGCGCTCCGGCATCCGGGACGTGCTGGAGGTCCGCGCCGCGCTGGAGGCCGAGGCCGCCCGGCTGGCCGCCCTGCGGCACACCCCCGAGGACATCGCCCGGATGCGGGCCGCGCTGGCCCGCGAGGCCGAGGTGATCGCGGCGCACCCCGAGCGGGCCGGCCGCGAGGCCACCGTCGAGCACGACCTGGAGTTCCACACCGCCGTCGTCGACGCGGCCCACAACCCGGCCCTGGCCGAGGTGTACCGCTACTTCGGCGCCTCGGTGCGCGAGTCGATGCGGACGGCCTTCGGCGACCACGAGATGCCCGAGGTGGTCGTGGCCACCCACCAGGCGCTGGTGGACGCGATCGAGAGCGGCGACCCGGACCGGGCCGAGGGCGCGTGTCGCGCGCTGCTCGCCGAGCCGACCGCGGCCGTCGAGCAGCTCCTCGCGGCCATCGCGGCCCGGAAGTAGACGACCACCGGCCGACCCGGCCCGCCGTCCTTCCGCGCCCGCCCCCTGTCCTCATGAAAGACGAGCACGCCCCATGGCAATCACCCGTGCCCAGCAGCCGGTGGTCACCTCCGCGTTCCCCGTCCGCGCCCGGCTCGCCCATCCCGCCCTGCTGCTGACCGGCATCCTGCTGGTCGCCCTGAACATGCGGGCCTGCCTGGCCGCCGTCTCGCCGATGATCGGCGAGATCCAGCGGAGCTTCGGGCTGTCGGCCACCGCGAGCGGTCTGATCACCACCGTGCCGGTGCTGTTCCAGGGCGTCGGCGCGCCGCTCACCCCTCGGCTGACCCGGCGCTTCGGCACCGAGCGGGTGGTGCTGGGCGCGGTGCTGGTGCTCGGCGCGGGCGTGCTGCTGCGGGTGCTGCCCTCGGTGGCGGCGCTGTACGCGGGCTGCGTGGTGATCGGCGTGGCGATCGCGGTGCTGAACGTGTCGATGCCGGGCCTGGTGAAGCGCGAGTTCCCCGGCCGGGCCGCCACCATGACCGGCGTCTACTCGACCACCATGCTGGTCGGCGCCACCCTCGCGGCGGGCCTGTCGGTGCCGCTGGAGCACGCGCTGGGCGGCGGTTGGCAGGCCTCGCTGGGTGCCTGGTCGCTGCTGGCCGTGGTCGCCGCGGTGGCCTGGCTGCCGCAGGTGCTGCGCGCGCGGACGGCCCCCGCACCGGCGGCGGGCGCCCCGACGCGCCCCGCCGCTCCGGCCGACCGGGCGGTCCAGGGGATCTGGCGCTCCCCGCTGGCCTGGCAGATCAGCCTCTTCATGGGCGTCTCGTCGCTGCTGGTCTACATCCTGGTCGCCTGGATGCCGACCATCCTGGCCGAGCAGGGCATGGACCGCGGCCGGGCCGGTCTGGTCTTCGCCTTCTCCAACCTGGTCCAGGTGGCCGGCGCCTTCCTGGTGCCGCTGCTGGCCGGGCGGATGACCGGCCAGCGGGCGCTGGCCCTGTCGATGGCCCTCCTGAACGGGCTCGGCATCGCCGTGCTGCTGCTCGCGCCGGTCTCCGGCGCCTGGGTCGCGGCGGCCGTCCTCGGCCTCGCCCAGGGCGGCTCGCTCGGACTGGCGCTGGCCTTCATCGTGCTGCGGACCGGCAGCTCGGCCGGTGCGGCCCGGCTGGGCGGGATGTCACAGGCCGTCGGCTACCTGGTGGCGGCGGCCGGCCCGGTGGGCGCCGGGGCGCTGCGCCAGCTCACCGGCGGCTGGGAGGTCCTGCTGACGCTGATGCTGGTGCTGACGGCGGTCGCCGCGGTGGCCGGCTGGGGCGCGGGCCGCGACCGGACGCTCTGACCGGCCCCCCACGACCCGAACCCCCCACGACCCGGACGCCCGGGCGGCCCGAGGACCGGGGCCGCCCGGGCGTCCGGGCTCACGCACCGACGAACCCGCTCACTCCTCGGAGGCGAGGGTCAGCCCGGCCAGCCGGACCGAGGCCAGCACGGTCGCGCCGACCGTCACCACCAGCAGCAGCGGTACGGCCACGCCCAGCGCGACGTCCACCGTGATCACGCCGTCCCCGGCGACCGCGTCGGCCACCGACAGGCCCCACTGCTGCACGCTGAGCGTCTTGGCGCCCTTCACGAAGTTGCCGACCAGGGACTCCCAGATCAGCGCGTACCCGAGCCCGGCCACCACGGCGTGCCGGGTGACCACGCCGAGCATCAGGAACAGCGCGCTGTAGGCGGCGCCGGACACCAGGGCGGCGACGGTGTAGCCGAGCACCAGGTTGTCCTTGGTGCCGTACAGCATCAGGCCGGACAGCAGGATCGGGAGGGCGGCGAACACCCAGGTGGTGAGCACCGCCACGGCCAGCTTGGTGGTGATGATCCGCCGGCGTGGCAGCGGCTTGGCCAGCAGGTAGACGATCGAGCCGTCGTCGATCTCGGTGGCGATGGCGCCGGTGCCGACGACCAGGCCGAGGATCGGCAGCAGGGTGCCGAGGCCCAGCTGGCCGAGGATCTTGACGGTCAGGTCGTGCTCGTTCCCGCTCGACGCGCTCGCGATCGCCGAGATGATCAGCAGCAGGGCGGGGACCACCAGCAGCAGTACGCCTCGGCGGCGGCCCAGCAGGCCGCGCAGCGTCAGCCTGGCGACGGTCGGGTTCATCGGCGGTCGGCCTTCCTGGTCTTCCTGCGGCGGCTCGGAGCGGACGGGCTGGGAACGGACGGGCGGGTGGCGGAGGGACTCGGAACGGAGGGGCTCGGAACGGAGGGGCGGGGAGCGCCCGGGCGGGCCGCGCTCATGCGGAGACCAGGTACGAGAAGACGCTCTCCAGCGACTCGTCCGCCGGCGCCACGGTGAACAGCCGGATCCCCGCGTCCCGGGCGACCCTGGGCAGCAGGGTGGTGAAGCCCTGGAAGTTCACCGCCTCGATCCGCAGCACGCCGTCCCGCGGGTCCACCTCGATGCCGGCCGTGGACGGGTCGGCGATCAGCGCGGCCGCCAGCCGCCGGTCGTCGCTGGAGCGGACCAGGTAGCGGTGCGGGCGGTCGGTCATCAGCCGGCGGATCTCGCGGAAGTCCCCGGAGGCGGCGTGCCGGCCGGCCACCACGACCTCGATGTGCCGGGCCAGCTGCTCGACCTCCTCCAGGATGTGCGAGGAGAACAGCACCGTCCGGCCGTCCGCGCCGAAGCGGCGCAGCAGGTCCATCAGCTGCAGCCGCTGGCGCGGGTCCATGCCGTTGAAGGGCTCGTCCAGCAGCAGCACCGCCGGGTCGTGGACCAGCGCGGAGGCCATCTTGACCCGCTGCTTCATGCCCTTGGAGTAGGTGCCGGTCCGGCGGTCCTGGGCGTACTCCATCTCGACCAGGGCGAGCGCCCGCCGGGCCGCCGCGCGGGGGTCGTCCAGGCCGTGCAGCTCGGCGTTGGCGAGCACGAACTCCCAGCCGGTCAGGTAGTCGTACATCGACTCCCGCTCCGGGACGAGCCCGATGTGCCGGTACACCTCCTGGTTGCGCCAGATCGGCGCGCCGTCCAGGCTCACCGTCCCGGAGGAGGGGGCCAGGAAGCCGCTCATCATGTGGATGAGGGTGGACTTGCCGGCCCCGTTGGGCCCGAGCAGACCGGTGACGCCGGGGCCGATCGCCATGGTGATGTCGTTGACGGCGACCACGTTCCCGAACCAGCGGGAGACCTTGTCGATGGTGATGGTGGCCATGACGCCCTCTCAAACGTTCTTGTAGCGGCGCAGCAGCAGCCGGTAGGAGCCGGCCACCAGCGCGACCGCGACGGCGGCGAACACGACCACGCCGAGGCCGCCCGGGGCCCGCACCGCGTCGACCGATTCCCGGAGGCCGAAGAGCCGGTTGACCAGGCCGTCGACCAGCAGGCCGGGCGAGAGCAGCGCGGCCCAGTTGGAGGACTCCGGACGCGGGCCCGCCCCGCCGCTGAGGCCGAAGATGATGCCCGCCAGGGCGGTGGTGACCACCTGGTAGCCCATGATGGCGGCCACGCCGAAGCCCCGGCGCGGGGTGGACGCGGCGATCACCAGCGCCACCGAGGTCGGCACCACGGCGTACAGCACCGCGGTGGCCATGCCGTACAGGAAGTGCCCGGTGTTGTGGCCGAAGGGCAGCCCGCCGAGCAGCGCGCCCACGTAGAGCACCAGCATCGGGGTGGCGAGCAGCAGCAGCTGGGCGGTGACCATCGCGGCGAACTTGGCCCGCACGTAGTCGACCCGGGTGATCGGACGGGAGAAGTAGAGCGGCACGGTGTGGTGGCGCAGGTCCCGGGAGAGCAGCACCGGCGCCTGGGAGGCCAGGAAGATCGCGCCGAACAGCCCGAAGAAGCTCAGGTACTCCGGGTAGTCCATCGCCAGCCGGTCGTTGCGCAGGACGAGCGTCACCGCGACCATGATCACCGCCGGCACGGCCAGCACGCCGAGCAGCAGCATCGGCAGCACCTTGGACTTGCCGGAGCGCCCGAGCCCGTACGCGGCGCGCAGGCTCTGCACGTACAGCGAGCGGGTGGCGTAGGAACGGCCGAGCCGGGGGCCGGTGTAGCCCCGGTAGCCGATGTCGTGGATGACGCCGGTGTCGGCGCGCCCGTGCTCAGGAGGCAGCGGCATCCGGGGCACCTCCTGCGGTGTGGTCGCCCGCGCCGGGTACGGCGGTCGGGAGGTCGGCGGGGCCCGGGTCGCCCGGGGCGGCCGCGCCGGTGTCCGTGGTGAAGATCTCGGCCACCCGGTGCCGGCGCTGCTCCAGCCGCACCAGCCCGAGGCCGAGGTCCGCGACGGTGTCGCGGATGAGGTCGTACGTGGCGTCGCCGGCCAGCTCCACCAGCAGCACCCGGGAGCCCTCGGCCCGCACCGGCAGCCCGGCCGCGGCCAGCCGGTCGCGCACCTCGGCGGTGGCGTCCGAGCGGGCGTCCGGCAGGTCCGTCACCTCGACCGCGAGCAGCGCGGTCGCCTCGGTGAAGGAGGCGGTGGAGGAGGAGCGCAGCAGCTTGCCGCCGTCGATGACCACCAGGTGGTCGCAGGTCCGCTCCAGCTCGCCGAGCAGGTGGGTGGTGACCAGCACCGAGATGCCGAAATCGGTGTACACCCGGCGGATCAGGGAGAGCATGTCGTCCCGGCCGACCGGGTCGAGGCCGTTGGTCGGCTCGTCCAGCAGCACCAGCCGGGGGTCGTGGACCAGCGCCTGGGCCAGCTTGACCCGCTGCTTCATGCCGGTCGAGTACCCGCCCATCGGCCGGTACCGCTCCTCGTAGAGCCCGACGTGGCGCAGCGTGTCGGCGGTGCGCTCACGGGCGGCGGCGGCCGGCAGCCCGGCCATCCGCGCCATGTGCACCACGAACTCGGTCGCCGAGACGTCCGGGGGCAGGCAGTCGTGCTCGGGCATGTAGCCGACCTGTTCGCGGATCCGCGATCCCTCGGTGGCGATGTCCAGGCCGAGGACCCGTCCGGTGCCGGAGGTGGCCGGCGCGAGGCCGAGCAGGATCTTGATGAGTGTGGACTTGCCCGCGCCGTTCGCCCCGACCAGGCCGACCACCCCGGGGCGCACCTCAACGGTGAGCTGATCGAGGGCGGTCACCCGGGGGAACCTCTTGGTGAGGCCGTCCGTCGTGATGACAGTGGACACGCCCCCCAACCTAGTGTGAAGCCGCCGTGCGGGATATGGGCTGGAAAGACGAGCCCGCCTGCTGCTGCGGTATGACCCGCTGTCATTGATCCCCTAGGGGGATCGTCCGTGTGACCCCGACGGTACTCTTAGCCGAATTCCATACACGGGGGACGCCCGGGGACGCCCCGGGCGGAAGGGACGTGGACAGCGTGTCCGACCGCGCAGCCGAGTTCGACCGGATGATGAATCCGTGGGCCTACGACTCAGACGGCAAGCTCACCGCCAAGGCACAGCAGCAGGAATCCGCCCGCACGCGGATCAACTCCTCCAACGCGCCCACCAACGGGGGGACGACGTCGGTGGACCCGGGCGCCCTGGAGGGCGCCGCCAACGCCTCCGACCAGATCCACGGCCGCCTCGGCGGTGACGGCCGCGGCGCCGACGACGAGACCGGCCAGGTCTCCACCTCGCTGAGCAACTGGAGCACCGGCAAGGCCGCCCAGCAGACCGTCGCCACCTGGGACCAGCAGATCACCGCCCTGGCGCAGACCATCGGCGAGGTCACCCAGGCGCTGCGGGACAGCGCCAAGAACTACCGGGCGAACGAGACGGCCGTCCGCGCCGGGTTCCAGGGCTGAGGGGGCGGGGAACATGGTCGACTACCACGAGCTGAGCACCGCGAAGATCGAATCCCTCGGCACCGCCGCCGGGGCCTGGGACGGCGTCGTCACCAAGCTGCGGGCGATGGACCAGGAGTGGGACACCACGGTCATCGCCAAGGTCAACAACTCCGGCTGGAGCGGCGACGCCGCCGACGCCTCCCGGCCCAAGCTGCAGCGCACCAACGAGCAGCTGACCGCGGCGGTCACCCAGGCCACCGCCATCGCCTCGATCCTGCGCGACGCCGGCAACGACTTCCAGGCCGCCCGCAACCGGCTGAACAAGGTGGTCGCCGACGCCAAGTCCGCCGGTCTGACCGTCAGTTCCGACGGCACGGTCAGCTGGCCGCCCGCCGACCAGGCCACCCGGCACGACCCGGACGCCAACGAGGACTACCAGCGCTCGTACCGCGACAAGGCGAAGGCCACCCGGGAGGCGATCGACAGCTGCGTGCGCGAGGCCACCGAGGCCGACGAGCGGGCCGCGTACGCGCTGCGCTCCGACACCAGCACCGACCAGCTGAAGTCCTTCAACGCCAGCGCGATCGGCGGCGGCCCGGAGGCGGACGGCAAGCGCGCCGCGCAGCTCGCCGCCAAGGGCGGCAAGATATCCGACCCCGAACTCGTCGAGCTCAACTCGCTGCTGGCCGCCGGTCAGAACGACCCGAAGTTCTCCACCAAGTTCTACAACGACCTCGGCCCCAAGGGCCTGCTGGAGTCGTGGAACGGCATGGTCGGCGACGAGAAGCAGTTCAACGGCGCGAGCGACGCCCGCTGGAAGATGTACCAGGACCTCCAGAGGAACCTGGGCCTCAACCTGGCCACCGCCACCCGCTCCACCAACGAGCCCCACCTGTCCGAACAGTGGGCCGCCGACCTGCGCAAGGCCGGCTCCGAGACGATGTGGAACCAGCCCCGCCGCCAGGGCGGCACGGACTACGCGCCGTACGGCTACCAGGTGCTCTCCGGCATCCTGCGCACCGGCAACTACGACCCGAAGTTCCTCAACCCGATCGCCGAGCACGTCACCCAGCTCGACAAGGACGACAAGTACTGGCCGGCCCCGTTCTACGGCCCGCACAGCGACCGCCGCGGCTTCAACCTGCTGGGCGCGGACGGCGGTTCGGGCTTCGAGCCGACCACCGCGATCCTGGAGGCACTGGGCCACAGCCCCGAGGCCGCCACCAAGTTCTTCCACGACACGCCGACCGCGTACAACACCGACGGCACCGTCAAGCCGAACGGCAAGGTCGAGCCGTCCGACTACCTCAAGTACTTCACGCAGGACAAGGACTACACCCCCGACACCGTCTCGCAGAAGAACGACCTGCGCCAGGCGGGCATGAAGAGCGGCCCCGACGCGCTCGGCCACGCCCTGGAGGCGGCCACCACCGGCCGGCCGTACGGCGACATCGGCGCGCCGCTGAAGCACACCCCCGACCAGGCCGCCGTGATGGAGCGCGTGGTGCAGGTCTTCGGCACCCACGGCGACGGCGGGGTCCTCGACGAGCTCAAGGGCGAGGACGCCAAGCTGGCCCCGCTGCGGGACAGCATCGGGCACATGACCGCCGACTACATGGGCGACTTCCAGCGCTCGCTGTCCCCGCACAAGGAGGACCTGCCGACCAACGGCTTCCCGGCCGACCTCAAGGAGGTCCACACCCGCGGGCTGCTGGACGCGCTCGGTCGCGACCCGGAGGCGTACGGCTCGATCGTCAACGCCAACCAGGCCTACTCGACCGCCGTGGTGCGCAACCAGATCGACGCCGGCGGCACCGACTTCGCCCGCCTGGAGTCGGACATCGGCTCCACCTCCCGGGCCGGCGGCGTCATCAGCGGCATCCTCAACGAGGCCCGGGTCAACGAGGTGCACCAGAACCACGCCACCTCCGACAAGGAGTTCAACGAGTCGCTGGAGCGCAACGCGGGCCGGGTCGAGGGGGTCTTCAGCGCCACCATCGGCCTGGCCACCGAGCGGGTCCCGCTGGCCGGCGAGGTCTCCGACATGATCATCGGCGAGATCAAGGACGCCGTGGTCAAGGCCAACGAGCAGGACACCACCGAGGACGGCCGGCAGGAGGGCCGCGGCCTGGTCGCCGACGGCCGGGCCGGGGCGGCGCTCGGCGCCCAGTCCGCCGTCCAGGACGCGGCGATCAACAGCAAGCTCAGCGCCGAGGACATCCGCCGACTGGCCGACGCCGCCGGCGACCGGGCGCTCGACGGCTACACCGACGGCTCGTCGGGCAGCCAGAGTTCCAACGGGAAGGTCAACGGATGACGATCGGACCGGGCCGCGCCACCCGCCGCCGGGTGGCGGCCGCCGTCCTGGCGCTCACCGCCGCGGCGGCGCTCGCCGCGTGCGGCAGCGAGGGCGGCAAGGCGGCCGGCGGTGCCGCGAGCGGCGGTACGGCGGGCGCCTCCACCGGCGCGGCCGGTACCTCCTGCGAGGGCACCGTGCGCGGCTCCCTCGTGGAGGCCCTGCTGGACGAGGGCGCCGCGCCCACGTACCGGCTGGACAAGCAGCTCGACGCCAAGCAGCAGGCCGGGCTCCAGCTGCTGACCTGCGAGGCCGAGGCGAAGAAGGGCCTCGGGCTGACCGTCCGGCTGGCCGGCAGCGAGACCCCGGGCGGCGGGCTGCAGCCCCCCGGGCCGCGCCCCGGCGACCAGGTGTTCTCGCTGGGCTTCGGCGAGCGCAGCCAGGTGACCCGCTTCGGCGCCTCGCTCACCTTCCGCTGCGACGGGACGTACCTGAAGGCCGGCAGCGCCAAGGCCCTCTACTTCACCGTCCAGGCCGGCCTCGCGGCCGACTCGGCCGGGGCGGGCGCCGAGTCGCCCCGGTGGACCGCCGAGGGCTGGGGCCGGCTGGCCGTCGACACCGCCCAGCGAGCCGCCAAGGGCCCGCTCGGCTGCACCTCCCGGGTCGCCTGGCCCGCCGGCGACCCGGTGCTGACCCCGGCGGCGTCCTGAGCGACCGGCCGTGAACGACGGAGGCGGGCCCGCGTGATGCGGGCCCGCCTCCGTCGTCCGTGCTCGCGCCCGGGCTCCCGTCCGGGACCGGTCAGGACAGCAGATCGGACTGGAGGGTGACCACCTGGCGGAAGGCCGGCAGCGGCACGCCCTTCGGGTTGGTCATCACCACGATCCCGAGCACGTCGCCCGCGCTCAGGTAGGCCGCCCGGCCGGTGGCCCCGCCGGGGCCGGTCGCCGGGGTCTCCCGGGCCGTGAACTCCACCCGCGGGACGGCGTCCCAGTCCCGGGTGGCGAGCACCTTCAGGTCCGGCAGGTCCTTCAGCCCGCCCTTGGAGCGCAGCTCGGAGTACACCTCCCCGGCCTCGTACGAGGAGCCGAACCGCAGCAGGCGGATCTGCGTCCGGGTGCCGTCCGAGGCCGTCCACTCGCGCACGGTCGCGGCCGCGCAGGCGTTCTCGGCCAGCAGGACGGCCAGCGCGGTCGCCTCCTGCTGCTCGGCGGCGGCGTCCGCGCAGGGCACCCACGCGGCCGCGGGCGAGCCGGCCGG
>NZ_JBSGFD010000221.1:0-12805 GCF_053603215.1 Kitasatospora sp. NPDC004240
CGCCCGCCGCCCCCGCGGAGCCCCCCGCACCGCCCGGCCCGGCCGGGAACGCCGCCCCCGGCAGCCGGCTGCGCCAGCCGGTGGCGCTGATCCGGCTGCTGCTGGGCCTGACCGCCGTCACGCTGACCCTGCTGCTCGCGGACCACGCCCAGGCCACCGCCGTCGGCATCGACGCCGACCTCGCGCAGATCGCCGGGCTGGTGCCCCGCCCGGTCGCCACCTTCGCGGCCGCCACCACCACCGCCGTCCTGCTGCTGGTGCCCGCCTGGTCGGCGGGGCGCCGGCTGCTCGCCCCCGACCGCCGGCGCGCCGTGCCGCACCTCTCGGACGGCCTGCTGGCCGCCGTCCTCGCGTACGGGGTCTCGATCGCCCTCGACCTGTGGATCGCCGGCCCGGCCCCCGTCCCGCTGGCCACCGCGCTCACCCGCGTGCCGTGGGCCGGCGCCCAGCCCACCGAACCGGTCTACGGCTACCTGGCCCCGGTGCTGGCCTTCATGACCGCCTCCGGCGCCCGCGAACGCCGGCTGCCCCGGACCGCCCTCACCCTCTCCGCACTGGCCGGCCTCGCCAGCGGGTACGCCACCCCGTTCGCCCTGGTGCTCGCGCTGCTGATCGGCTGGACCGTCGCGCACGGCACCCGCTACGCCGTCGGCACCCCCGACCCGCGGCCCCGGCCCGAACAGCTGCTGCGCAGCCTGCGCGGCGCGGGCCTGCGCCCGGCCGAGGTCATGGCGCTCACCCCCGACCGCTACCTGGTCCGCCAGGACGACGGCCGCCCCGACCTGGACGTCCAGCTGCTCGACGTGCAGGCGCTCACCGCGCGGCTCTTCCAGCGCGCCTGGCGCCGGCTGCGGCTGCGCACCGCCCCGCACCCGCGTGCCCTGCGCTCCCTGCGCACCGGCCTGGAGCACGAGGCCCTGGTCTCGTACGCGGCGCTGGCCGCCGGGGTGCGCACCCGCCGGATCGCCGCCACCGTCCAGCTGGCCCCGGACACCGCCCTGGTCGCCTACCAGCACCTGCCCGGCCGGGCGCTGGACGAGCTCGCCGACGAGGAGCTGACCGACGAGCTGCTCACCGACGCCTGGACCCAGCTCGCCCGGCTCCAGCGGCGGGAGATCGCCCACCGCGCGCTCGTCCCCGGCTCGGTGCTGGTCGACGCGGCCGGCGCCGTCCACCTGGTCGACCTCGCGGACGGCGACATCGCGGCGAGCGAACTGGTGCTGCGCTGCGACATCGCCCAGCTGCTGGCCACCCTCGCACTGCGGGTCGGCGCCGAACGCGCGGTGCGCAGCGCCGTGGAGGTGCTGGGCGCGGACGCGGTCGGCGCGGCCCTGCCGCTGCTGCAGCCCATCGCGCTGGCCCGCGGCACCCGGGCGGCGCTGAAGAAGGCGGCCGGCCCCGGCGGGAGCCCGGTCGGCCTGCTGGACGACATCCGCGCCGAGGTGCTGCGCACCCAGCCGCAGGCCCCCTCCCAGCTGGTGAAGCTGGAGCGGCTGCGGCCCCGGATGCTGTTCGCGGTGGGCGGCGGCGCGGTGGCCGCCGGCCTGCTGCTGCCGCAGTTCTTCGCCGCCGACAACAACCCGATCGCCACCCTGGCGGACGCCGACCCGGTCTGGCTGGCGGTGGCCCTGCTGGCCGCCTCGCTCAGCCACCTCGCGGCGGCGATGGGCTTCGTCGGCTTCGTCCCCGAGCGGCTGGACTTCCGCAACGCGGTGCTGACCCAGGTCGCCGGCTCCTTCGTGAAGCTGGTCTCGCCGGGCGGGGTCGGCGGCGTCGCGCTGAACACCCGGTTCCTCCAGCGCTCCGGCATCCCGACCGCCCAGGCGCTCTCCAGCGTCGGCGTCGGGCAGCTGCTGGGACTGGTGCTGCACCTGCTCCAGCTGGGTGCCTTCGTCTACCTGCTCGGCCAGGACACCGGCGGCGCGCAGGCCGCCGACACGGGTTCCGACTCCGAGCTGAAGGCGCTCCAGGCGGTGGTCGGCGGCCTCGCGGCGGCCGGACTGCTGCTGGCGCTGGTCGCGGTCGTCCCGCGGGCCCGGCAGTGGCTGGCCACCCGGCTGCGGCCGCTGACCTCGGAGGTCCTGCCCCGGCTGGTCGACCTGCTGCGCAACCCCGGCCGGCTGGCGGTCGGCGTCGCCGGGCAGCTGCTGGTCTCGCTCTGCCTGGTCGCCTGCCTCTACTGCTGCGCCCGCGCGATCGGACGCGAACCGGCCTTCGCCTCGGTGGCGGTGGTCTTCCTGATCGGCAACGCGATCGGCAACGCGGCACCGACCCCCGGCGGGGTGGGCGCGGTGGACGGCGCCCTGGCCGGGCTGCTCACCCAGACCGCCTCGATGGACCCGGCCGGCGCGGCGGCCACCGTGGTGCTGTACCGGCTGCTGACCCTGCTGCTGCCGGTGCTGCCGGGCTGGGCGTCGTTCACCTGGCTGCAGCGGCGCGGGGCGCTGTAGCGCGTCCGTGGTCCCGGCCCGGCCCGCGGCCGCCGTGACGGACCTCGCCGCTACTCGCGGTACTCGTCCTCGTCGAGCGGGACCGTCCGGGTCTGCTCCGCGGCGTCCGCGACCTCGGTGGCCGGGTCGGCGCCGAGGGCGCGGCGCTCGGCCAGCTCGTCGTACTCGTCCTCCTCGGGGGTCTTGTCGTCCGGCTCGACGTCCTCGACGACCTCGACCAGATAATCCTCGTGATCCTGCGGCATGGCATCCGTCCTCGCTGCTCGGAGGCTCCCACGGGCCCTGGTGGTACTGGAAGTATCCGCCGCGCGACGCCGCGACGCGATGCGTCACCCCGGCGTCGGCGTGTTGCCGCGGCCCTCCGGACGGCGTCGGCGCGTCCCGGATTGACCCACGAATCATGCTCGTGAATGCACCACATCCGGGGTTCATTGCGCCCCTAGAGTCGGAGCCATGACGAACGAGACCACCACCCCTCGCCCCGCCCGCCTCGACTACGCCCGCACCGCCCCCAAGGCCTTCCGCGCGATGATCGCCCTGGACGCCGCCGCCCGCGAGGGCCTCGACCCCGCCCTGGTCGAGCTGGTGCAGATCCGTTCCTCCCAGCTGAACGGCTGCGCGTACTGCCTGGACATGCACGTCAAGGACGCCCGCAAGGCCGGCGAGAACGACGAGCGGATCTACCTGCTGCCGGTCTGGCACGAGGCCCCGGCCGGCGTCTACTCCGAGCGCGAGCGGGCCGCCCTCGCACTGGCCGAGGAGATCACCCGGATCAGCGGCGGCGTCTCCGACGAGGTGTACGCGCGGGCCGCCGCCCACTTCGAGGACGCCGAGCTGGCCCAGCTGATCTCGCTCTGCTTCACCATCAACGCCTGGAACCGGATCAACGTCGCCACCCGCAAGACGCCCGGCACCCTCTGAGCGCCCGCCCGCCCGTCCGCTCAGGTCGCGCCCGCCCGTCCGCTCGGGCCGCCGCCCGGCCCCGGCGTCCGCCCGCTCGGATGCCGGGGCCGCGGGCCACCGGGGGTACGATCGGTGCCGTACCAGCAGGGCTTACCCACACCCACCCGGTGGCCCCGAGGCCCTTACGAACGACGGGGAAATCATGTCCGGCTCGCACTACTTCAGCGGTGCACCCGAGGTCGCCAGCGAACGCCGCCCGATCACCGTGAACCTGCCGGACCTCACCCTGGAGCTCACCACCGACACCGGGGTGTTCTCCCGCAGCCGGCTCGACCCGGGCACCCGGATCCTGCTGGAGCACGCGCCGCCGCCCCGCGTCCGCGGCCCGATCCTGGACGTCGGCTGCGGCTACGGCCCGATCGCGCTGACCTGGGCGAGCCGCCGCCGGCGCCTGCCGGTCTGGGCGGTGGACGTCAACACCCGCGCCCTGGAGCTGGTCACGCTCAACGCCGAGGCCCAGGGGCTCGGCAACGTGCACCCGGCCCTGCCCGAGGACGTGCCCGAGGACCTGCGGTTCACCGCGATCTACTCCAACCCGCCGATCCGGATCGGCAAGGCCGCGTTGCGCCGGCTGCTGCACCAGTGGCTGGGCCGGCTCACCCCGGACGGCTCGGCGTTCCTGGTCGTCCAGCGCAACCTTGGTTCGGACTCGCTCCAGAAGTGGCTGAACGAGCAGGGCTACCCGACGACCCGGCTCACGTCGGTCAACGGGTTCCGGATTCTGGAAGCGCGGCCCCGCCAGGAGGGCGCGGGCCCCGAGGATGGACGAGGGAAGTCGTGAAGCAGCTCCGCGGGACCGATCTGAAGCGCCTGCACCGCCAGTGGCGGCGCAGCAACGAGTTCCGGCTCGCGATGATCGTGGAGAACCTGCAGTCGCCGTTCAACGTCGGCTCGATCGTCCGGACCGCCGCCGCCATGGGCGCCGAGAAGCTGTACCTGACCGGTGACACCCCGTCGGTGCGCTCGTCCGGCGCGCAGAAGGCCGCGATGGGCACCGACAAGTACCTGAAGGTCGAGCACTTCCCGACCATCGCCGACGCGGTGGCCTCGGCGAAGGCGGACGGCTTCAAGGTCGTCGGCCTGGAGCTCGCCGACGAGGCGGTGCCCCTGTTCGCCGCCCCGCTGACCCCGGCGGTCGCCTTCGTCCTCGGCCACGAGGACCGCGGCGTGACGCCCGAGGGCCTCGCGCTCTGCGACTCGGTCGCCTTCGTCCCCCAGCTGGGCCGGGTCGGCTCGCTCAACGTGTCCGCCGCCGCCACCGTCGCCTGCTACGAGGCGCGCCGCCAGGGGTACGCGATCAGCGGCACCCCGGACGGCAGCGACGCCGGCGACGCCGGTGGCCTCGACGACGACTGATCACCTCGCGTCACCCCCGCACGTGGCGGAAACGGGAGCGCCGTCCCCCGGACGGCGCTCCCGCTCCCCCTCGCCCCGTTCCTCCGTCAGCTCCCGCCGCGATCGGTCCGGTTGGGGATGGCCAGCGCGCAGAGCGCGCCCAGCAGCACCACCGCCGCCCCGACCCAGACCGCCGGCTGGAGCCCGTCCACGAAGCCCTGGGCGCTGCGGTCGTCCCCGTAGTCGGCGAAGACCGTGCCGAGCACCGCGATCCCCAGCGCCCCGCCGATCTCCCGGACGGTGGTGTTGGCCCCCGAGGCCTTGCCCTGGAACTCCGGCCGCACCGAACCCAGCACCACCGCCGCGGTCGGCGCGAAGGCCAGCCCCATCCCGGCCCCGCCGAGCACCATGGCACCCACCATCCGCCCGTACGGGGTGTCGGTGGTGGCCACCAGGTCGATCCAGGCCAGCGCGACGGCCTGGAGGAACAGCCCCAGCGCGATCAGCCGCCCGCCGCCGACCCGGTCGGTGAGCGCCCCCGCCACCGGCGCGATCACCATCGGCATCAGCGTCCACGCCAGGGTCAGCACACCGGCGTGCAACGGGGTGCGCACCGGGGCGACCTGCAGGTACTGGGAGAGCAGGAAGATCGCGCCGAACACCCCGAAGTACATGGCCGCCGAGGTGATGTTGGTGAGGACGAAGGCGCGGATCCGGTACACCGACAGCGGCAGCAGCGGGCTCGGCGCCCGGCGCTCCCAGAGCACGAACGCCGTCAGCAGCACCACGGCGGCGGCGAACACGGCCAGCACCCGGCCGGAGGCCCAGCCGTCGGACTCGCCGTTGACGATCCCCCAGACCAGCGCGACCAGGCCCCCGGTCGCCAGCAGCATGCCCGGCAGGTCGAGCCGGGTCCGGTCGATCCGGCTCTCGTCCAGCACCCGCAGCACCAGCGGTACGGCGATCACGCCCACCGGCACGTTGACCCAGAAGATCCACTGCCAGGCCAGCCCGTCCACCACCGCACCGCCGACCACCGGGCCGAAGGCCACCGCGAGCCCGCTGATCGCCGACCAGAGCCCGAGCGCCAGGCTCCGTTTGCGTTCGGGCACCGCCGCCGCCAGCAGGGTCAGCGACAGCGGCATCACCGCGGCCGCCCCGAAGCCCTGCACCGTCCGGGCGAGGATCAGCCCGCCGGTGGAGTCGGCCAGCCCGCAGCCGACCGAGGCCACCGTGAACACCACGATCCCCAGCACGAACACCCGCCGCCGGCCGAACCGGTCACCGAGCGCGGCCCCGGTCAGCAACAGGCAGGCGAAGGACAGCACATAGGCGTTGACGAACCACTGCAGGTCCGTGGTGGACGCCCCCAGGTCCACGGCGAGCGTGCGCAGCGCCGTGGAGACGACCAGGTTGTCCAGCGCCACCATGAACATCGGCACGCTGCAGGCGAGGACGGTCAGCCAGAGCGGCACCCGCCGCGCCCCGTCCCCGGCGACCGCCGGCGGCGCCGCCTCGCGCACCGCGCTCATCGCGAGCCCTCCTTCCGCTGCGCCGCCTGCTTCCCGCTCTCCTCGGCGATCCGCCGCTCGGCCTCGTCCCACCCGATCGGCAACTGCTCGACCGGGACCTCCCAGTAGGTGAAGACGGACGCCCGCATGGTCTCCCTCAGCTCCTTCATCAGCCCCCGGTGCGGCTCGGCCCGCGCGTAGGCGTACAGCGCCTCCCGGCTCTCCCACGCCGACAGCGTCAGGAACTCCCGCCGCAGCGGCCGCGCCACCAGCGACGCCCCGAGCGCGCCCGGTGCCGTCCGCACCTGCTGCCAGGCCGCGGTCGACCTCCGGAAGAACCGCGGCACATCACGCAGCGACCGCACCTCGAAGCGCGACGCCATCACAATCGCCCGACTCCCCGGCACAGCCGGGTTGGGCACCGTCCAGGGCAGGGTGGGCACGACGACCCCCTCCTTACATAGAAAGCAGCGAGTGGCACTACCCATAATAGAACGCGGAACTATCCAATATCCAGTCCCCGGCCGCGACTCCTTGCCGCCCGAGCTGCCCGGCGACTCTCCGGCGAGGTCCGGGCACCCCGGCCCGTCCCGCCGAGCCGTTCCAGGCTCGCGCGAAACCGCAGGTCAGAGGAGTGGAACCGTTCCAACGTGCCGGATCGGCGGACAGCTCTGGCGGGCGGGACGAACGGCGGGCCAGAGTGCTGCTCAGCGGGGCGCCGTCGATGGCGCCGAACGCCTACTCGCCTCCTTCCTTCACTCTCACGGGGATCCGCCATGTCCATTCGTCGTGCACTGTTCGCCACTGCCGCCTTCGCCGGCGCCGTCCTCGCCGTGACCGCCTGCGGACCCGCCGACGTGGTCCCCGATCCGCGGCCGGCGACGCACGCCGCGACCTCCCCGGCCGCGCCGGCCCCGGGTGCGGCGGCTCCGGGTGCGACAGGGACGGGCGCGGCGGCCCCGGGTGCGGCGCTCCCGCCCGGCGGCACCGCCGCAACAGGCGCCTCGCGGGGCAGCGGCGCCGGGGGCTCCGGAACCCCTGCCGGCGCCGGCGGCTCCGACGGCGACGCCTACGCCTACACCCACCCGTGCGAAACCGGGAACCTGTCGCTCCGGGTGACCACCCGCCCCCAGGCGCCCACCCAGCGGGTGATCGAGGTGCGCAACCAGGGCCCGAAGGCCTGCGGCCTGAGCTACTACCCGCTGGTCAGCCTGGGCGCCGCCGGCTCCGCGGACCGGAGCAAGGATGTCAGGCCGCTGGTCCCCGGGGGCCTCGGCGGCGCCCCCGCCTACCCGCTCGCGTCCGGACGGACTGCGTACGCGGTGATCGACCTCAACCCGGGCGGCGCGGCCACCGGCACCGTCCCCGGGATCGACCAGCTGAACGTACTGGTCGACGGCGACCACATGCCCACCGCGGAGACCCGCAACGTTCCGCTCGGCCCCGACGCGAAGGTCCTCAAGCCGAAGCTGGGCCTGTACCGGGCGAGCACCGTGGAGGCGGCCGCGTCCACGGCCACCGCCGACCAGCCGTCCTGACCGCGGGTACGGCCACCGGCCGGCCCCGGCGCGGCGACCGGTACCGTGAACGGCGGACCCGGCGGAAAGCCGGGCCTGGGCACGGTACGGAGTCAGGCATGGGTGTGGAGACCGACGAGTTCGCCGGGATGCTGCGGGAACTGAAGGAACGTTCAGGCCACAGCTACGGCGCACTCGCCACCCGGCTGCACGTCAGCACCTCGACCCTGCACCGCTACTGCAACGGCGCCGCCGTTCCCGGTGAGTACGCGCCGGTGGAGCGGCTCGCCCGACTGTGCGGGGCGCGCGACGACGAACTCGTCGAGCTGCACCGCCGCTGGATCGTGGCGGACGCGGCCCGCCGCCGGGAGTCGGGCACCTCGGCGCGGAAGCCGGAGCCGGAGCCGCAGGCCGAGCCGGAGCCGCAGGCCGAGCCGGAGGTCCTGGAGACGCTACGAGAGCCGGAGCCCCCGACCGGCGCCGGCCGACGGCGGACCGGCGTGCTGATCGGCACCGCCGCCGCGGTCGCCCTGGCCGCCGCCGTTCCGTTCATCGTCCTGCACGAGCGGTCGGCCCGGCCCGCCGCCACCACTCCCCCGGTGGCGGCCCCGGCGTCCACCGCCACGCCCTCCTCCACTCCGGTCTCCTCCGCTCCGACCCCCTCCACGCCGGCCTCCCCCGCTCCGGCCTCCTCCACGCCGACCGAGGAGAGCCCCGCGCCCTTCCACGTCAACGTCCTGGCCGACAACTGGAGCAGCCCCTGCGGCCAGTGGGTCCTGTCCCCCCGTCCCCCGGGGCAGGTGGCCCCGCCGCCCGACACCGCCGCCGCGACCGGCAGCTGGGCCGCCGCCCAGCAGGCCGTCCCCGCCGGGCACCTCCGCCTGCAACTGACCGCCCAGGGCACGTCCGCCACGCCCGTCGTCCTCCACACCGCGTACGTCCACATCGTCGGCACCGGGCCCGCCCCCAAGTGGAACGCCTACACCCCGGGCTCCGGCTGCGGCGGCAACCTCGTCCCGGCGTCCTTCGCGGTGGACCTCGACGCACCGGCCCCCCGCACCACCCCCGTCCCGGGCCTCGACGACAAGACCGGAGCCCCCGTCTCCTCGGACTTCCCCTACCGCGTCTCCGCCACCGACCCCCAGGTCATCAACATCGACGCCACCACCAAGGCCCAGGACGTCACCTGGTACCTCGACCTGGTCTGGAGCAGCGGCGACCGCCAGGGCACCCTCCGCGTCGACGACCACGGCCGCCCCTTCCGCACCGCCGGCCTCCGCACCGCCCCCGCCTACTTCCACAACGGCAGGACCTGGGCCCCCACCCAACCCGACCAGTGACCCCCGGCACGAACGCCGGACACCCGGGCACTAACGCCGGAAGGCCCGGTCAGAGGAGTCTGACCGGGCCTTCCGATGAGCTGAGCCGCCTATGGGATTCGAACCCATGACCTACGCATTACGAGTGCGTTGCTCTGGCCAACTGAGCTAAGGCGGCGCCGTTGTCACGTGCAGTGGCAACGGCGGCCAGTCTACACAGGTTCGGGGGTTGATCCGTACCGGGATTCGGGTGGGGGTCAGGCGGAGGAGACGGCGAGCTTGGCGGCGAAGCCGGCGAAGAGGACGGCGACGCCGCTGGTGAGGCCGGCGGAGAGGCGCTTGCGGCGGCGGAAGGCGGTGGCGAGGGTGGTGCCGGCGAAGATCAGGAGGGAGAGGTAGAGGAGGCTGAAGGCCTGCAGGATGCCGCCGAGCAGGGCGAAGGAGAGCACCGGGGCGCCGTAGCCGGGGTCGACGAACTGGGTGAAGAAGGAGAGCAGGAAGAGGATGGCCTTGGGGTTCAGCAGGCTGATCACCAGGGCGCGGCGGAACGGCCGCTCGATGGCCTCGGGCTCGGCGGCGTCGGGGGCGGTGGCCGCGTGGCGTTCGCGCCAGAGCTGGCGGGCGGCGCGCAGCATGCCGATGCCGATCCAGAGCAGGTAGGCCGCGCCGCCGAACTTCACCACGGCGAAGACCGCGGGGTTGGCCTCCAGCAGGGAGGCGGCGCCCAGGGAGGTCAGGCTGATCAGGGTGAAGTCGCCGACGAAGACGCCCATGGCGGCGCGGTAGCCCGTGCGGACGCCCTTGCGGGCGGCGACGGACAGGACGTACAGCGAGTTGGGGCCGGGCAGCAGGATGATCACCAGGGCGCCGAGGACGTACGTCGCCAGGTCGTTGACTCCGAGCACGGTGCGCTCCGGGGGTGGTTCGGCAGGGGTTGGGGGCGCATCATCGTAACGTCGTACCGCTTGATCGTTGAAGAGGAAATCACTTCGCGCAGCGCAGGCCCTGCTCGGGCGCCTCGCCGCCGAGCAGGTAGCGGTTGACCGCGCCGTCCACGCAGGCGTTGCGGCGCCCGTACGCGGTGTGGCCGTCGCCGTCGTAGGTCAGCAGCCGCGCCGACTCCAGCTGTCCGGCCAGCGACTGCGCCCAGGCGTACGGGGTGGCCGGGTCCCGGGTGGTGCCGACGACCACGATCGGGGCGGCGCCGGCCGCGCGGACGGTGTGCGGCGCGCCGGTGGCCCGGACCGGCCAGTAGGCGCAGGCCAGGGCCATCCAGGCCATGTCGCGGCCGAAGTGCGGCGAGGTCCGCTCGAAGTCCGGCACCGCGGCGTGGGCGGCCTCGGGTGTGGTGAAGGACGCGGGCAGGTCCAGGCAGTTGACCGCCATGTTGGCGAACATCAGGTTGGGGTACGAGCCGTCCGGTCCCCGGTCGTAGTACGCGTCGGAGAGCTTGAGCAGCCCGGTGCCGTCGCCCGCCCGCGCGTCGGCGAGCGCCACCCGCAGCCGGGGCCACAGCACCTCGGCGTACATCGCCTGGATCACGCCGGTGGTCGCCTGCGCCTCGGAGAGCCGCCGGCCGGGGTCGGTGGTGGACAGCGGCGCGGCGTCGACGCTCCGGAACAGCGCGGCGAGCGCCTCGCCGGCCTCCTGCTCGGTCCGGCCCATCGGGCAGTCGTCGCGCCGCACGCAGTCCGCGGCGAAGGCGGCCCAGGCGGTCTCGAAGCCGCCGGCCTGGGTGCGGTTGCCGGTGATCGCGTCCAGCGAGGGGTCCATCGCGCCGTCCAGCACCATCCGGCCGACCCGCGAGGGGAAGAGGCCCGCGTAGGTGGCGCCGAGGAAGGTGCCGTACGACTTGCCGACGTAGTTGAGCCGCGCGTCTCCGACCAGCGCCCGCAGCACGTCCAGGTCGCGGGCCGCCTCGACGGTGCCGAGGTGGCCGAGGCGCTCGCCCGCGGTGCGCCGGCAGCCCTCGGCGAACTCCTTGTCCGCCGCGACCAGCGCGTCCACCTCCCCCTGGTCGTCCGGGGTGATGTCGACGGCGGTGTACGCGTCCATCCGCCCGCCGTCCAGGCAGGTCACCGGGGAGCTGCGGCCGACGCCGCGCGGGTCCAGCCCGACCAGGTCGTACGCGGCGCGGACCCCGCTGTCGTACGTCCCGGCGACCGCCTCGACGTACTCGACCGCCGAACCGCCGGGGCCGCCCGGGTTGAGCATCAGCGAGCCGAGCCTGGTGCCGGTGGCCCGGGTGCGCGCGGCGGACAGCGTGAGGTCGCCCGCGCCGGGGTGCTCGTAGTCCAGCGGCACCTTGAAGGTGGCGCACTCGAAGCCCGTGTCGCAGGGCTGCCAGCCGAGCTTCTGCGCGTAGTACGGCGCGAGCGCGGCGGGGACGGCGGCGGGCAGCGGCTGCAGGGGCGTCACCGCAGCGTTGGCCGGCGGGTTCGCGGGTGGATCGGCGGACGGGTCGGCGGACGGGTCGGCCGGCCGGGTGCTCGCCGGGGCCGGGGTGCCGGACGGGGCCCGGTCCGAGGACGGTCCGGAGCCCGGGGCGGACCCGCCGGAGGTGCAGCCGCCGAGCAGCAGCCCGCCGGCCAGCACCGCCGCCGCGGTCACCCGGCCCGCCGTCCGGGGCCCGCCGTGGCCGCCGCGGTGCGGCCGGCGCTCCCGACGCGGTTCCTGGCCCTGCATGTGCTCCCCCTCGGTTGCCCGCCCGGGTCGGCCCGGGTACCGGCAGCGTAGTGCCCGGGCCGGTGGGCTGCTCAGGAGTTCAGGATGCCTTGGCCAGCGTGTCGGCCAGGTACTGGACGGCCTGGCGGACCAGCCGCAGCCGGACCCGCTCCGCCGTGTAGTCCTGCGCGTTGTCGGAGATCCGTACGTCGGCCCGGGCGGCCGCGCCGGTGCCCGACCGCAGGGCGGCCTGGAGCCTGCGCGCGGCGTCCAGGCCGGCGGTGTCGGTCTTACCCGCCGCCAGCAGCAGGTGCGGGGTGGCGGTGGCCGGGGCCTCCGCGCCGGTCAGCGCGAGCGCCGCGGTGTCGTACCGGCCGGAGACCGCGGCCGCAGCGCCGTACAGGTCGGGACGGCCGAGGCCGGCGGCGACCGCGCAGGGGGCGCCGCCCTCGACGCCGAGCGTGCCCCAGGAGGCCGGGCCGGGCGGCAGGGTGCGGAAGGCGGCCGCGATGGCGGTGCGCAGCGCGGCGTCGTCCGCGACCGCCTGCGGGGCGGCGGCCACCAGGTCGCAGGGGTGGGCGGTGCCGGACGGCGCCTCGGGGGCGACCAGGATGAACGGGCGGGCCTTCCCGGTCTGGACGGCGGAGCCGAGGCCGTCGAAGACGTCCGGGACCTCGGTGTCGGCGGTCTTCCGCGGGGTCGCGGCGTGCATCACGATCACCGGGAAGCGGGCGTTCGGGTCCTTGGCGTACTGGGCGGGCAGCCAGACCCGGACGTTGCGCGGGTGCCCGTCCGGGCCCATGACGGCGGACTGCAGCAGTTCACCGCCGGCCGGGTGGCCGACGCTGTCGAAGCGGCTGGCCACAGTCACTGCCGGGGTCGTGGGAGCGGGTGCGGGAGCGGCCTGGGCCTGGGCCTGAGCCTGGGCCTGAGCCTGGGCCTGGGCCTGGGTGGCCGTCGGCACCGGCCTCAACAGCGACTTCCAGACCGGGGTGATGGACCGCTTCCGCACCCTGCCGATCGGACGGGCCTCCGTCCTGCTCTCC
>NZ_JBSGFD010000222.1:0-12743 GCF_053603215.1 Kitasatospora sp. NPDC004240
CGCGGCGAGCGGGAGGGCCGCCGCGCCGGCGGCGATGGCGGTGGCCTTCAGCACCTGGCGGCGGCCGGGGCGCGCGGTGGCGCGCGGCACGGCCGGGGTGGCGGCCGTACGGGAGGTCATGTCATCGACAAGGTCAGTCACGGCGGACAGGCTACCGGTCGGTAAGGGTGTGTTCTATACGTTGAACTGACTGTTCGTTCATACGTCACCGCCGCCCCGGGGGGAGGGCCTGTGGGGCGGGTGGGGGGAAGGGGGCCCGGCGGGGCGGGGCTGCGGGCCCCAGGGCCGGCGGCGGGTGTGGTGGGCGGGGGCGGTGCGGCGGGTGGGGGAGGATGGGGGGTCGTCCGTCGTGTTCGTCGTCGAAGGAATCTCCCGTGGCCCAGATCCTGCTCCTCCACTCCGTCTACGGCCTGCGTCCCGCCGTCCACGCCGCCGCCGAGCGGATGCGCGCCGCCGGGCACACCGTGCACACCCCCGACCTGTTCGACGGGCGGACCTTCGAGGACGTCGAGGCCGGGATGGCGTACAAGGAGGAGGTCGGCTCGGACGAGCTGCTGCGCCGGGCCGTCACCGCGGCGGCCCCGCTGCTGACCCCCGGCACCTCGCTGGTCTACGCGGGCTTCTCCCTCGGCGCCGCGCTCGCCCAGAACCTGGCGTTCGCCGACGAGAACGCCCGCGGCCTGCTGCTCCTGCACGGCACCTCCGACATCCGGGAGGACGCGGCCACCTCGATCCCCGTCCAGCTGCACGTCGCCGAGCCGGACCCGTTCGAGACCGAGGACTGGCTGAACGCCTGGTACCTGCGGATGCGCAAGGCCGGCGCAGACGTCGAGGTCCACCGCTACCGCGGCGCCGGGCACGTGTTCACCGACCCCGAGCTCGCCGACTACGACGCGGAGGCCGCCGAGCGGACCTGGGCGGTGGCACTGGACTTCCTGGCCGACCTGGACGGCGCCGCGTAACCGAACAGGGTCACCGTCCGGCCCGGGCCCCAGACCTGGTCCTCGGCGCCCAGCCGCTCCCAGCCCAGCCGCTCGTACAGCGCGATCGCCGCGGTGTCGGTGGCGACCACGTCCAGCACCGGGCGCAGGTCCCGCTCCCGGGCGTGGCCGGCCGCGTGGGCGGCCAGGACGGCGCCCAGGCCCTCGCCGCGGGTGTCGGGCGAGACGAACAGGCGGCCGAGGACGGCGGTCCCCGCGGGCGCGGTGCCGGTACGGGCGGCCAGCAGACGGGGCGCCAGATCGTCCGGCGCGGCGGCGAACAGGGCGACGTGCCCGGCGACCCGGCCGGCCGACTCCGCGACCCAGGCCGCGGTGAGGGACGCCGGGGCCAGCCAGCCGGCCGCGGACTCCGGCCAGCTGACCGGGTAACCGTCGCGCTCGTGGACGGCGGCGAGGACGCGCACGCAGGCGTCGAGGTCGTGATCGGTACGGGGACGGACGGTGCTCACGGCGCTCGCTCTCTGCACTAGGCGTGGGGGCCGGTCGTCACCTTACCGATGGTCAGCTCGGGCCTGGCCTCCAGGACTTCGCCGACCCGGGTGGCCTGGTCGGCGAGTTCGTGGCGCTGGGCGGCGGTCAGCGGGGTGAGGGGCTCCACGGTGATCCGGACCGCGCGGCCGGCGCGGCGGTGGTGCCAGACGCCGGCCACGGTGCCGCCGACCAGCAGTACGGGGAAGTTGCCGGCCTGGCCCCGGGAGAGCGCCCGGTCGGCGGCCGGGCCGGGGAACAGCAGCTCACGGGGGTGGCAGCCGACCGTGTAGGCGTCGAAGTACGGCAGCAGCCGGACCGCGGCCGGGACGTCCCCGTCGGGCAGCGGGTCGTCGGCGTTCATCCAGGCGCTGACGCCCTCCAGGTCGACCTGGAGCAGGCCGCCGGCGTGCCGGGCGAAGAGCTCCCGGGCCCAGGCGGCGGGCGCGGCGAGCCAGCGGGCGAAGTGCTCGGGCGTGGCCGGGCCGTACGCGCGCAGGTAGCGGTGGAGCAGTCCGGCGAGCGCCGGTCCGGGGGCGTCGGGCGTGAATCCGGGGAGCAGGCGGTGCGGGTTGGTGTACGTCACCTTGCGGCCGCGCTCCGGGCCGAAGCAGAGCGCGCCGCGGGCGGCGGCGAGCGGGAGGGCCTGGCGCCAGCGCGGCCAGTAGCCCTGGAAGGCGGGCATCACCGGGTCGCCGGCCCAGGGGCCGGTTCGCGCGACCACGGCTTCGCTCAGCTCGTCGACGGTCAGTTCGGCGTCGGCCAGGGCTTCGGCGACGGCGGTGAGGACCTGCTCGGTCTGCTCGTCGGTCATCCGCATCCGCTCGGGCACGGCCCCGCGGCCGGACGGTACGGCGGCCAGCGCGCCCGTCCACAGCGGCAGCTCGGCGGTGGGGAGCAGGTGGACGGTGCCGCGCGGCCCGAAGGTCTTCACCAGGCTGCGGTCCTCCCACAGCGCTCGCTTGACGTCGGCCCGGGTGCCGGTCGCCGTCCGCAGCGCGAGCGAGAGCTCGGCCGCCGACATCACCTGCGCGTGCGCCCCGCAGATCGCCCCGGCGAGGTCGGCGGGCCGGCCGAACGCGCCGGGCACGGCCAGCCCGTGCCGGTCGAGGCGTCGGGCGCTGACCCGGCTCCAGGTGACGCGTGGCAGGTCGGGCATCGGGCGCCTCCGTCGGGATGTCGTGGAAGGCCGACGGTAGCGGGGAACGCGGTCGGAAGCTGTCCTGGTTGCGGCGGGGGTGTGCGGGAGGTCGGCGGGGCCGACTTCCCGCGCGGGGGTGCCGGACGGGTGGGGGAGGATGGGGGCGTGGTGGAGCGCAGATGGGAGTACGCCCCGGCCGGGACCCTGCCGGGGCTGTTGCAGCGGGGCCGGGGGCTGGGCGCGCGGATGGCGGCGGAGGACCGCTCGGCGGCGGCCGAGCTGGTGTACGGGTGCGTGCGCTGGGAGTGGCGCGGGGACGTGGCCGACCGGCGGGCGCTCTACCTGGCGCGACTGCTGCGGGACCTGGAGCTGCCGCTCGGCCCGGTGACCGGACTGCTGGGCGGGGCGGACGAGGGCGCCCGGCGGCGGGCCGCCGAGGTGCTGGGGTTGCTGGCGCTCGGCGGTTCGCAGGAAGCGGGCGAGGCGCTGCGCGGGCACGGGCCGGACGCCCCGGAACCGCCCTCGGCACCGGATCCGGCCCCGGCTCGCTGCGCCGGCGAGGCCGCGTCCGGAGGCCGGGGCGGGGAAGGCGTGGTGGCCGGCTGGTCGGCGGAGCTGGAGCGGTGCTGGGTGGAGCAGCGGTGGTGCGGCCCGGCGGGCCTCGCCCGAGGGCTGGCCGGGGCCGGAGCGGCCGACGTCGGGGCGGCGGGGCCCGGCGCGGTGTCGCTGCTGCGGCGGTTCTGGCTGTGGACTCCGCACTCCCACGAGCGGGCGGCCTATCTGGAGGCGCTGGCGGTGCTCGGCCCGGCCGGCCTCGGCGAGGTGTACGTGGAGTGCCTGTGGGACTGCGAGGCGGACTCCCGGCTGCTCGCGGCGGGCCGGGCGCCGGACGGCCCGCAGGTGCGTGAGCGGCTGGCGTATCTGCGGGACGACCCGCTGGAGGAGCCCGCGGTCAGGGCCGCCGCCCGGGAGCGGCTGGCGGCCCTGACCGGGTGAGTCACAGCCCCGGGATGCGCCCGTTGCGGTAGAGGTCGACGAAGAGCTGGTGGTCGGCGCGGGCCCGGGCGCCGTACGCGTGGGCGAAGTCGACCAGCATCGCGGTGAACCCGGCCTCGTCGCGGCCGATGGCCTCGTGGATGGCGTGCTCGGTGGAGAACGGGACCAGGGTGTGGCCGCTGGAGGACTCGTCGGCGGCGGCGTGCATGGTGGCGGTGGCCCGGCCGAGGCAGTCGGCTACGGCGAGCAGGTCGGGCAGCTCGCCCAGGTCGGTCCAGTCGAGGTCGGCGGCGTACGGCGACACCTCGGCGACCAGCTGCCCGCGCCCGTGCAGCGTGGTGTAGCCGAGCCACGGGTCGCTGTGGGCCTGGAGGGCGCGCTGGGAGATGACCGTGCGGTGGCCCTCGTGCTCGAAGTAGCCGGCGATGGCCGGGTCGGTGACGTGCCGGGCGACGGCCGGCGTCTGGCCCTGCTTCATGTAGATGATCACGTCGTTCTCGAGGGCGTCGGTGTGGCCCTCCAGCAGCAGGTTGTACGAGGGCAGGCCCGCCGAGCCGATGCCGATGCCGCGGCGGCCGACCACGTCCTTGACCCGCAGGGCGTCCGGGCGGGTGCGGGAGGCCGGCGGCAGGGTGGTCAGGTAGTCGGCGAAGGCGGCCAGCACCTCGGCCTTGGTGGGCTCGTCCAGCTCGACCGCCCCGCCGCCGAGGCGGAAGCGGCGCTCGTGGCCCTCGATGACCGTGTCGCCGTCGAGCAGTGCCACCCGGGTCTGCAGGCGGGCCTTGCGCAGGGTCTCCAGGACCGGGCCGGTGGCGGTGTCGAGGGTGTACGGCGCGGCGTCGCCGGAGGTCACGTGGGCGGCGATCTGGCCCCGGTACGCGGCGGCGAAGGCGGTGACCAGGTCGGTGATGGTGTCGTCGGAGAGCGCCTTGGCGTAGCCGATCAGCGCCAGCGAGGCGGCCAGCCGCTGGACGTCCCAGGTGAAGGCGCCGACGTAGGCCTCGTCGAAGTCGTTGACGTTGAAGACCAGCCGGCCCTCGGCGTTGAGGTAGGTGCCGAAGTTCTCGGCGTGCAGGTCGCCGTGGATCCAGACCCGGCCGGTGCGCCCGTCCAGGAACGGCGTCCCGTACGACTCGAACGGGGCCGTGGTGAGGTCCGCGTAGTAGAGGCCGGCGGTGCCCCGGTAGAAGGCGAAGGCCGAGGCGGCCATTTTGCGGAACTTGACCCGGAAGGCCGCCGGGTCCTTGGCGAGCAGGTCGCCGAAGGCCGTGTCGAAGACGCTCAGGACGGTCTCGGCGCGGTCCGCGCCGGTGAGCTGGTCGGACATGGTACGGGCTTCCTCTGCGGTGTGGCGGGCGGTCGGTCGGTGCACTCCCAGGAGGCTAGAGTAGGAGGGTGAACGTGTGATTGATGGTCCGGGCCCGGTGGTGGCTCGGACCTCATCTGTTTCCGGGCACCCCTTGTGACCTGCGCGTTCGCCGGCCATCTGCACGTACCGAGACTCCGGAGGCCCCGCCTTGAGCGATCAGCCGTTCGCGCATCTGCACGTCCACACCGAGTACTCGATGCTGGACGGTGCCGCCCGGCTGAAGCAGATGTTCAAGGAGGTCGAGCGGCTGGGCCAGACCCACGTCGCGATGACCGACCACGGGAACATGTACGGCGCCGCCGAGTTCCACAAGCAGGCCACCTCGGCCGGGCTCACCCCGGTGATCGGCATCGAGGCGTACGTCGCGCCGGAGTCGCGCTCCAACACCAAGCGCATCCTGTGGGGCCAGCCGCACCAGAAGAGGGACGACGTCTCGGCGTCCGGCGCGTACACCCACAAGACCATCTGGGCCCGGAACAAGGAGGGCCTGCACAACCTCTTCAAGCTGACCTCGCGCTCCTACTCCGAGGGCTGGCTGGTGAAGTGGCCCCGGATGGACAAGGAGCTGATCGCCGAGCTGTCCGGCGGCCTGATGGCCACCACCGGCTGCCCCTCCGGCGAGGTGCAGACCCGGCTGCGGCTCGGCCAGTTCGACGAGGCGCTGCGCTCCGCCGCCGACTACCAGGACATCTTCGGCAGGGAGAACTACTTCCTGGAGCTGATGGACCACGGCCTGGACATCGAGAAGCGGGTCCGCGACGGGCTGATCGAGATCAGCAAGAAGCTGAACATCCCGCCGGTGGTCACCAACGACTCGCACTACACCACCGAGGCCGACGCCGGCGCCCACGACCTGCTGCTCTGCGTCCAGACCGGCAAGAACCTCTCCGACCCGGACCGCTTCCGCTTCGACGGCACCGGCTACTACATCAAGTCGGCCGCCGAGATGTACGCGCTGGACTCCTCCGACGCCTGGCAGGAGGGCTGCCGCAACAGCCAGCTGCTGGTCGCCTCCCGGGTGGACACCGAGGGGATGTTCGAGTTCCGCAACCTGATGCCGCGCTTCCCGGTGCCGGAGGGCTTCGAGTCCGAGGCGGACTTCTTCAAGTCCAAGGTCTGGGAGGGCATGGACTGGCGCTTCCCGGGCGGGTACGACGAGGAGCACAAGAAGCTCGCCGAGTACGAGATGGACACCATCATCCAGATGGGGTTCCCGGCGTACTTCCTCGTGGTCGCCGACTTCATCATGTGGGCCAAGGGCCAGGGCATCGCGGTGGGCCCCGGTCGTGGTTCGGCGGCCGGCTCGCTGGTCGCGTACGCGATGGGCATCACCGACCTCGACCCCATCCCGCACGGCCTGATCTTCGAGCGCTTCCTCAACCCCGAGCGCGTCTCCATGCCCGATGTCGACATCGACTTCGACGAGCGCCGGCGCGGTGACGTGATCCGATACGTGACGGAGAAGTGGGGCGCCGACAAGGTCGCCATGATCGTCACGTACGGCACCATCAAGGCGAAGGCCGCCATCAAGGACTCCTCCCGGGTCCTCGGCTACCCGTACGCGATGGGCGACCGGATCACCAAGGCGATGCCGCCGGACGTCATGGGCAAGGGCATCCCGCTCTCCGGCATCACCGACTCCTCGCACCCGCGCTACGGCGAGGCCGGCGAGATCCGCGGGCTGTACGAGAGCGACCCGGACGTGCGCAAGGTGATCGACACCGCGCGCGGCATCGAGGGCCTGATCCGCCAGCCCGGCGTCCACGCGGCCGGCGTCATCATGTCCGCCGAGCCGCTGACCGACCACATCCCGGTCTGGACCCGGCACACCGACGGCGTCACCATCACGCAGTTCGACTACCCCACCTGTGAGGGCCTCGGCCTTCTCAAGATGGACTTCCTCGGCCTGCGCAACCTGACGATCATGGACGACGCCGTCAAGGCGATCGAGAAGAACAAGGGCGTCAAGATCGACCTGCTCGATCTGCCCCTCGACGACAAGCCCACCTACGAGCTGCTGGCCCGCGGTGACACGCTCGGCGTCTTCCAGCTCGACGGCGGCCCCATGCGCTCGCTGCTGCGCCTGATGAAGCCCGACAACTTCGAGGACATCTCCGCCGTCCTCGCGCTGTACCGACCGGGCCCGATGGGCGTCAACTCGCACACCAACTACGCGCTGCGCAAGAACGGCCAGCAGGAGATCACCCCGATCCACCCGGAGCTGGAGAAGCCCCTGGAGGAGATCCTCAAGCCGACCTACGGCCTGATCGTCTACCAGGAGCAGGTGCAGAAGGCCGCGCAGATCCTGGCCGGCTACTCGCTCGGCCAGGCCGACCTGCTGCGCCGCGCGATGGGCAAGAAGAAGAAGGAGATCCTGGACGCGGAGTTCGTCCCCTTCCAGAAGGGCTGCCGCGAGCACGGCTACTCCGACGCGGCCATCCAGGCGGTGTGGGACGTCCTCGTCCCCTTCTCCGGCTACGCGTTCAACAAGGCCCACACCGCCGGGTACGGGCTGGTCTCGTACTGGACGGCGTACCTCAAGGCCAACTACCCGGCCGAGTACATGTCCGGCCTGCTGACGTCCGTCAAGGACGACAAGGACAAGTCCGCGGTGTACCTCAACGAGGCCCGCAAGATGGGCATCAACGTCCTGCCGCCGGACGTCAACGAGTCGGACGCGGACTTCACCCCGCACGGCAGCGACACCGTGCGCTTCGGCCTCACCGCCATCCGCAACGTCGGCGGGCCGGTGGTCGAGTCGATGATCCGCACCCGCAGGGCCAAGGGGAAGTTCGCCTCGTTCCCGGACTTCCTGGACAAGGTGGAGTCGGTGGTCTGCAACAAGCGGACCGTCGAATCCCTCATCAAGGCGGGCTCCTTCGACTCGCTCGGGCACACCCGCAAGGGCCTGACCGCCCAGTTCGAGCCGATGATCGACAACGTGGTCGGGGTCAAGCGCAAGGAGGCCGAGGGCCAGTTCGACCTGTTCGGCGGCGACGCGGTCAGCGACGAGCCGAGCTTCGGCCTGGACGTGGTCTTCTCCGAGGAGGAGTGGGAGAAGTCCTTCCTGCTCACCCAGGAGCGGGAGATGCTCGGCCTGTACGTCTCCTCGCACCCGCTGCACGGCATCGAGCACGTGCTCGCCGACAAGGCGGACTGCGCGGTGGCCGACCTCGCGGAGCGGCCCGACGGCACCATCGTCACCATCGGCGGCATCATCTCGGGCCTCCAGCGGAAGATGACCAAGCAGGGCAACGCCTGGGCGATCGCCACCGTGGAGGACCTCGCGGGCTCCATCGACTGCATGTTCTTCCCCGCCAGCTACCAGCTGGTCTCCTCCCAACTCGTCGAGGACGCCGTGGTGTTCGTCCGCGGCAAGCTCGACAAGCGGGAGGACGTGCCACGGCTGATGGGCATGGAGCTGTCCGTGCCGGACCTCTCCAACGCGCACGCCGAGGCGCCGATCGTCATCAACATCCCCAGCGGCCGGGTCACCCCGCCGCTGATCGCCCGGCTCGGCGAGGTGCTCACCCACCACCGGGGCACCACCGAGGTGCGGATCCGGCTGGAGGGCAACCGGCGCACCACCGTGCTGCGCCTGGACCGGCACCGGGTGAAGTCCGACCCGGCGCTGTTCGGTGACCTCAAGCAGCTGCTCGGGCCGAGCTGCCTGGCGGGCTGAGACGCGGGCCGAGGAGGCGTACGGAGGCGGCGGGGCCGGCGGTGTCCGGCCCCGCCGTCGTCCTGCCGGAGGGCCCCGGACCCCCGCCGTCGCCGCCGTCGTCGCCGTCGTGCCGGGCGGGCCTCAGACCCCGCCGCCCAGGCCCGGCGGCACCGCGGTGTGCAGGGCCGAGACGAAGGCCGAGATCGCCGGGTGCGAGCCGGCCCCGGCGCGGAAGGCCGCCCGGGTGCGCCGGTACATCGGCAGCCGGGTGAGCACCACGCCCGGCGGCGGCTGCGCGGTGCCCAGGTGCGGCACCAGCGCCACCCCCTGACCGGCCGCCACCAGGGCCAGCACGGTGGCGAAGTCGTCGATCTGGTGCCGCACCCGGGGCGTGAAGCCGGCGCTCTCGCAGGCCCGGACGGCCATCCGGTGGCAGAGCGTGCCCGGCGGCGAGACGATCCAGGGCGAGCGCCGCTGCTCGGCGACCGTGCCCGGGCCCCGGGCCGCCAGGTACATCGGCTCGGTGAACACCGGCCGGGTCACCGCGAGGCCCGGCTCCGGCTCGGCCGGCACCAGGTCGTACTCGTGCACCAGCGCCACGTCCAGCTCGCCGGCCCGCAGCGCCGCCGCCACGCCCGCCGGGTCCACCTCGGTGACCATCGGCTCCAGGTCCGGCTGCCAGCTCGCCAGTTCGGCCAGCGCGGCGGGGATGATCGCCCGGGCCGCCGAGGGGTAGGTGCCGATCCGCAGCGGGCCGGCCAGCCCCTTGCGGGCGTGCGCCAGTTCGGCGTCCGCCTGCTCCAGCCGTTCCAGGACGGCCTCGGCGTGCCGGACCAGGTTCTCCCCGGCGGGCGTCAGCGTCACCCGCCGTCCGGTGCGCTCCAGCAGCGGCACCCCGGCCTCCTTCTCCAGCACCGACAGCTGCTGGGAGACCGCCGAAGGGCTGAACGACAGGGACTCGGCCACGGCGGCGATGGTGCCGAGGTGGGCCAGTTCGCGCAGCAGGCGCAGGCGTCGTACATCGAGCATCGGCTCAGCTTACGAGAAGCGTCGGAAATGTGAACTGGACCTGTGGCAAGCCCGGGCCGCAGGATCGTGACCATGGAACTGCAGGGGATCCTCGTACCGCTGATCACGCCGTTCGCTCCGGACGGCTCGCTCGCCCTGGACGCGCTGGAGAAGCTCGCCCACTCCGTGCTCGCCGAGGGCGCCGCCGGGCTGGTCGCGCTCGGCACCACCGGGGAGCCGGCCGTGCTGGACGAGGCGGAGAAGCGGGCCGTCGTCGAGGTCTGCGCGGCCGTCTGCGCCGAGCACGGCGCCCGGCTGGTGGTCGGCGCCGGCGGCAGCGGCACCGAGGCCACCGCCGCCGCGCTGGAGGAACTCGGCGCCCGGGTGCCGGGGGCCGACGCCGCGCTGGTCACCGTGCCCGCCTTCGTCCGCCCCGGTGAGGCCGGCACCCTCGCGCACTTCCGCCGGCTGGCGCAGCGCAGCCCGCTGCCGCTGGTCGTCTACCACATCCCGTACCGCACCGGGCAGCCGCTCTCGGCCGCCGCGCTGCTCGAACTCGCCGCCGTACCGGGCGTGGTGGGCGTCAAGTACGCCACCGGAGGGCTCGACCAGGAGGCCCTGGAGCTGCTCGCCGGAGCACCGGAGGGCTTCGCGGTGCTGGCCGGGGAGGACTCCGTCCTGTCGCCGCTGCTGGCGCTCGGCGCGGCCGGCGGCGTGCTGGCCTCCGCGCACCTGGCCACCGCCCGCTTCGTGGAGCTGGCCGCGGCCTGGGCGGCCGGGGACGTGGCGCGGGCCCGCGCGCTCGGCCACCGGCTGGCCGCGCTGGCGGGCGCCGTGTTCGCCGCGCCGAACCCGGCGGTGGTCAAGGGCGTGCTGCACGCCCAGGGCCGGATCCCCACCCCGGACGTCCGCCTCCCGCTGCTCCCGGCGGGGCGTCACGAGGTCGAGGCGGCGCTCGCGCTGGCCGACCGGCTGGCCGGTGGTCCGGACCAGTAGTTCCCACTGCGTGGAACGGCGGGTCGCCGCGCGCCCGTGACAGGGCATGATGGGCAGAGCGCGGCTGCCACGAGCGAGATCAAGAGCAGCGAGTTCAAGAGCGGCGAGAGCAAGAGGAGTAGTCGGAAATGAAGATCGGCATTGTCGGGGCCACCGGCCAGGTCGGCGGAGTGGTCCGCGAGATCCTGGCGGAGCGCGCGGATCTTCCGGGTGGACTGGGCCCGGTGGAGCAGCTGCGACTGTTCGCCTCGGCCCGCTCGGCCGGGCGCACCCTGCCGTGGCAGGGCACCGAGGTCACCGTCGAGGACGCGGCCACGGCCGACTACACCGGCCTGGACATCGTGATCTTCTCCGCCGGCGGCGCCACCTCCAAGGCCCTCGCCCCCAAGGCCGCCGCGGCCGGCGCCGTCGTGATCGACAACTCCTCCGCCTGGCGCCGCGACCCCGAGGTCCCGCTGGTCGTCTCCGAGGTCAACCCCGAGGCCGTCGCGGACCGCCCCAAGGGCATCATCGCCAACCCCAACTGCACCACCATGGCCGCCATGCCGGTGCTGCGCCCGCTGCACGAGGAGGCCGGCCTCGCCGCCCTCGTCGTCTCCACCTACCAGGCCGTCTCCGGCAGCGGCGTGGCCGGTGTCGCCGAGCTCCAGGACCAGGCCGCCAAGGTCGTGGACGGCGCCTCCGCGCTCGCCCGCTCCGGCTCCGCCGTCGAGTTCCCCGAGCCCAAGGTCTACAAGCGCCCGATCGCCTTCAACGTGGTGCCGCTGGCCGGCTCCGTCGTCGAGGACGGCTCCAACGAGACCGACGAGGAGCAGAAGCTCCGCCACGAGAGCCGCAAGATCCTCGGCATCCCGGAGCTGAAGGTCGCCGGCACCTGCGTGCGCGTCCCGGTCTTCTCCGGCCACTCGCTCCAGATCAACGCCCGCTTCGAGCGCCCGATCAGCCCCGAGCGCGCGGCCGAGCTGCTCACCGGCGCCCCCGGCGTCGAGCTGAGCGACATCCCGACCCCGCTCCAGGCCGCCGGCGCCGACCCCAGCTACGTCGGCCGCATCCGCGCCGACGAGACGGTCGAGCACGGCCTGTCGCTGTTCGTGTCCAACGACAACCTGCGCAAGGGCGCCGCGCTCAACGCCGTCCAGCTGGCCGAGCTGGTCGCCGCCGAGCTGAAGGGCTGACCCGCCCCGTCCGGCCGTTTTCGTTCGGGCCCCGCCCACCGCGCGCACGCGGGGCGGGGCCCGTTCGCGTGGCCCGGAATTGTGGGAACGCGACATCCGCCGAGGTTCGGTCGGCGAACCACGGGTAAAGGTGACCCAACGCTCGGGCGGCCGGCACCCCCACCCCGGCCCCCCACCCAGGCCCCCGAGTGCCGGGCGGACCGCGCCCACCCGGTACCGCCGACCGGCGGCGCCGTACCCGGGGCCGAGCGGAAAGAGGTGCGGAGTGGACCGCTGTGTCGTTCTGGTGGACGCCGGATACCTGCTGGGTGCCGCCGCCAGCCTGCTCGCCGGGGACGCCTCCCGCTCCCGCGTCACGGTCGACCACACCGCGCTGATCACCGCGCTGCGCGAGCGGGCCGAGGCCGAGACCGGCCTGCCGCTGCTGCGCATCTACTGGTTCGACGCGGCCCCGGAGCGCCGCCCGATGCCCGAGCACCGGCGGCTGCGGGTGCTGCCCCGGGTCACCGTCCGGCTCGGCGCGCTCACCCGGGCCGAGGGCCGCTGGGTGCAGAAGGGCGTGGACGCGGCGATGCACGCCGAGCTGTCCGAGCTCGCCCGCAACCGGGCCTGCGCCGACGTGGTGCTGATCACCGGCGACGGCGACCTGCTGCCCGGCATGATGTCCGCCAAGGAGCACGGCGTGGTCGTCCACCTGTGGGCGCTGCAGGCCGCCGACGGCGACTTCAACCAGTCCGAGGACCTGGTCGGCGAGGCCGACGAGCGCAGGGTGCTGGACCGCGAGTGGATCGAGGGCTCGTTCAGCCTCCGCGAGGCCGCGACCTCCTTCCCGGCGCCCGGCCCCCGCCACGAGATCGCCAAGATCCTCTCCGCGCCGCCGGCCCAGCCCGCCGCCGTGCCGCGGCCGCCCGTCGTCCGGCCGGCC
>NZ_JBSGFD010000223.1:0-12662 GCF_053603215.1 Kitasatospora sp. NPDC004240
TGTTGCCGGTGATGTCGTGCTGGACGTGGCCGGTGCGGTTGCCGGTGGCGTCGTAGGTGTAGGTGTTCCAGTAGGGGGAGGGACCGCCGACGGTGCGTCCGCCGGGGCCGGTGACGGCCGGGGCGTTGGCGTTGTTGCAGTTGCCGATGCCGGCGACGGTGGTGGAGCTTCCGGTGCCGTGGACGGTTCCGGAGGAGTCGGTCCAGTCGGCGGTGGTGGAAATGCCCCCGGTGTCGGTCCAGGCGCCGGTCAGCCGGCCCAGGTGGTCATGCGTGAAGCACTGGGTGTCGGTGGCGGTGGCGTTCTGGACGGTGGTGGCGGAGGTGATCCGGCCGGAGGGGGTGTAGGTGTAGCTGGTCTGGTCGACGGAGGCGGTGCCGGTCTGCCGGTCGATGAAGGAGTTGATCACCCGGCCGGTGGCCCAGTCGTACTGCAGGGTGGAGACCACCTGCGTGCCGTACTGGCCGACCGTGGTGCGGGTGGGTCGGGCGAGCGCGTCGTAGGCCATGGAGGCGACCACGGACTTGCTCTGGCTCATGGAGGAGGTGAGCAGGCCGGTGACGGTGCGCCCGTAGCTGACGGTCTCGGCGGGGAGCCCGCCGGCTGCCGGGATGGTGAGGGTCTTCGGCGCCCCCAGCACGGGGGTGTAGGTGCTGCTGGTGGTGTAGGTCCCGGCGAGTGCCCCCTCGGCCGAGGGGATGGTGACCGACGTGCCGAGCGGCCGGTAGGAGGTGTCGGGCTTTGCCCTATTTCGTGGACACTTGGGTCCTATGCCACCAATCTCAGCGTATCGACGGCTGATGACTCCTGCTCGAACTCGACGGGGCTGCGGTAGCCGAGTGCGGAGTGGCGGCGCCGGCGGTTGTACCAGGCGAGCCAGGAGAACATCTCACTGCGGGCCTGGGCCCGGGTCAGCCACCGCGATCCGTAGAGGAGTTCACGCTTGAGCGTGGCGAAGAACGACTCCGCCATGGCGTTGTCGTAGCTCGACCCCACTCGCCCCATCGACCGGCGTATCCCGTGCGCCCGGCAGACCTCGGCGAAGGCCGCCGACGTGTATTGCGCCCCGCGGTCCGAGTGGAACACCACGCCGCGCACGTCCCCGCCCCGGACACCGATCGCCGAGCGGACCGCGTCGACCACCAGGCCGGAGCGCATGTGCTCGGCCAGCGACCAGCCGACCACCCGCCGCGAGTGCATGTCGATCACCGTCGCCAGGTACATCCACGACCCGCCGACCGGCAGGTACGTGATGTCGCCGCACCAGCGCACGTCCGGCGCGGCCGCGCGGAAGTCGCGCCCGACCAGGTCCGGCGCGGGCGGCACCGCCCGGTCGGCCACCGTGGTCCGCACCGTCCGGCGCAGGTGCCGCCCGGCGATCCCGCGCTCGCGCATCAGCCGCGCGACGCGCTTGTGGTTGACCGCCCCATGCCGATCCCGCAGCTCCCGGGTGATCCTCGGGACCCCGTAGGCGCCCCGGGAACCGTCGTGGATCTCCTCGATCCGCCGCGCGAGGTCCTCGTCCGCCGCCCGGCGAACCGCGCGGGCCGGCGCAGCCCCGAGCCACCGGTAGAACCCGGACGCCGAGACGCCCAGCGCCCGGCACAGCCGCTGTACGCCGTACAGGTCACGATTATCGGAGATGAACCGCCAGCGGCCGGTCATCGACCCATCTCCTTGGCAAAATACTGGGCGGCCTTCCGCAGGATCTCCTTCTCCAGCTCCAGCTCGCGGACCTGCCTGCGCAGCCGGCGCAGTTCCTCGCGCTCGGCCGCCGTCATCGGGCCCTCACCGCCCGCGCCCGAAGCGGCTGCGGCTGCGGCTGCTCGTGACCGCGCGACCCACTGGCGCAGCGACTCCGGGTTGACACCCAGCTCGCGCGCCACCGACGCCACCCGCCGCCCGCTGGATTCCACCAGCGCGACCGCGTCCCGCTTGAACTCCCCCGAGTACCTCGCAGTACCCATGAGGACATCCTCTCCACGGACCCGAAGATCCGCTTCTCAGAAGTGTCCACTGTTCGGGGTAAAGCCCACCCGTACCGTCAACCGCCTCCGCGCCCTCCTGACCGGAATCTTCCCCGCGCTGGATCGGGCCTGGACCTCACCAACGCCGGACCGCTGACACTGCTGACCGACTATCAGCTTGACTCTAAAGCTTCTATAGATCGTCAATCTGTAGGAGACGGACCGGGAGTGCCGCTGGATGCGTTGGTCAGGTGGTGGTAGACCTCGCGCGCGACGAAGCGCTTGAGGCACCTGAAGATGTCCTTCGTCTTGAGTCCTTCGAGGGTGCGCCGGGCGACGTAGTCACGGGTGCGCGGGTCGTGGCACATGCGGACCAGCACGATCGTGTGCAGCGCGCGGTTGGCCTGGCGGTCTCCGCCACGGTTGAGCCGGTGGCGGTCGGTGCTGCTCACCACGGTCGGTCGGCGGAGGCAGGCGCGGTGAGCACGGCGCCGTGGTGGGTGGCGGGCGACGGCCTCCAGCAGTGCGGCGCGGGCCCGGCGCCAACGGACGTTCTCAGTGGGGCCAGCGGCCGCGGCCCAGTCCGGCATCGGCCTCTCCTGCGCGGCCGCGGTGAACGAGCGGCCGAGCCCGCCGATCGCGGCCTGCCAGCTGCCCGAGAAGGCCGCGCATCAGCTCGTCACCTCCTGGTGGCTGGCCCGCTCGATCCCTGCAGCCTCATGCTCCAGAGCCAGGGCGTGGCGCTCGTCAACCTGGCGGCTGGCTAGCTCCCGCACCCACGCGGCCGCGGCCTCCGGTGGAGCACGGCCAGCTGGACGGGGTCGAGCGCCTGGTCTCGGACTCGGATGCGGGTTCGTCCTCGGCCTGGTCGGCTCCCGTGCGTTCGTCAGGACCTCAGCAGCCTGCTCGGTGAGGTCCTGTATGTGAACCAAAGGCGACAAGTCGGACTGGGCTTCTCCGGAACTGGGGTGGAATCTCCCCCAGGGGGAGGTTCTACCGTTCCCCAGCGGCGGCGCGGGCCGCCGGACTGAAAGGGGGGAAGTGCCGCCTGGCGGCTGAAAGCCAAACAGGCTCCCAACCCGTTGCATCGGTCCGGATCTCATCGTCACGCCGATCTCTGGAGCGTCAGGCATCGGCACCCATCGGTTCAGGTTGGCGATGCGGAGCGAACTCTCGCGAGCTTGCCCCGCTGCTCCTTGACCCAGGCAGGAGCGCTGCGCCGTCTGATGCGTGCTGCCGACAGACAGCCAGGAATCCGAGCTCGCCTCGACTCAATTCTGACAAATCACACAATTTGCTCCTTCTACTGAAGGTTTCTGATGTCACGACAGATTCAGGCCTCCTCCGCGTATGCGGGTGGGGCCTTTTCCTCACGCAGGGTGCGCCGGATATCCGGCCTCCTGACGTTGGGGCTGCTGGTGCAGGCGGGGGTGGCGCTGGATGCGCTCGCTCCGGTGTCTGCGGTGGCCGCGCCCTCGCCCGCTCCGAGCACCAATGAGGCGCCTGATCGCGCGTCGGCGTTGCTGTCGGCCCGTCTGCAGGGGCACCGGGTGGAGGTGACCGGGGCACGGACTCCCACTGTCACGTTGTGGGCGAATCCGGAGGGCACGCTCACCCAGGAGGTGTCCGGCGGTCCGATCCGGATGAAGGCCGGCGATGCGTGGGTGCCGGTGGACACCACGTTGGTCGAGACACCGGACGGCAAGGTCGCGCCGAAGGCCCACCCCGAGGGGCTGGTGTTCTCCGGCGGCGATGCCTCCGTGAAGGTCGGCGACGCGTTGCCCGGCACCGCGGCCCCGGATTCGCCGACCGCCGCCCCGTCGGCGTCACCGCCCGCAGGCGCCTTTGCTCCCGCAGCGACGGCCACGGGCTCGACCCCGCCGACACCACAGACTTCTGCCTCCTCGTCCCCGTCCGCTCCTGCGCCCACAGCCACCGGTACGCCGTCGCCGTCGGCGGAAACGGGGGAGCGCGCGGCCCGCGGCGCGCTGCGCCCGGCCCTGCCCGCAGCCGACCCGGTGCCGGTGCCTGCCGAGCAGGAACTGGTGAAGGTCGGCTCAGGTGCCCAGCAGATCGAGATGGGCTGGTTGGGCAGGCTGCCGAAGCCGGTACTCTCGGGCAGCAAGGCGACCTACCTTGATGCGCGCCCTGGCGTCGACCTGGTCCTGGAGGCACTGCGTACCGGGTTCGAGCAGTACCTGGTCGTCAAGAACCGCAGCGCCGTCTCCCAGGCCGGCACGCTCACCCTGCCCGTGGACACCACCGGTTACACGGTCGAGCGCAAGGCGGACGGTGCGATCCACCTGGTCGACACGAGCGGGTCGAGGCCGAAGGTCACGATCCCGGCGCCGGTGATGTGGGACGCCTCCGTCGACGCCGGTTCGGGTGAGCACCTGCACCGTGCGCCGGTGGCGATGGAACTGCGCGGTACGGGTGCGGACGCCGAACTCGTGTTCACTCCGGACGCAGGCTTCCTCGCGGACGCGAAGACCGTCTTCCCGGTGACGATCGACCCCGCCGTGAACGTGCAGACCTCGTTCGACACGTTCGTCCAGACGGACTATGCCAGTGATCAGTCCGCGGCCGGCGAACTGAAGCTCGGCACCCACAACAACGGTGGTGTCGTCGCGCGTTCGTTCCTGCGCTTCCCGGAAGGCGACTTCCACGGCAAGCAGATCCTGGGCGCCAGCCTGAACCTGTACAACTTCCACTCCTGGTCGTGCACGCCGGCCGAGTGGGAGGTGTGGGACACCGACCAGGTGGCCGACCAGGGCACGGTCTGGTCGAACCAGCCGACCTGGAAGGGCATGTGGACACGCTCCTCGGAGACCCAGGACACCGACGGCGGCGACCCGCAGCAGTGCGAGGGCACCGGCGGCTGGGTCAAGGCGGACGTCACCAATCTGGTGGCGGCATGGTCGGACAACGGCAACTACGACAACACCCTGGGCATCCGCGCCCGCTACGAGAACAACTCCAGCAGCTGGAAGCGCTTCAGCTCCTCCGAGGGCGGCGCCCCGCCGTACCTGTCGGTGACCTACAACTCCTACCCGCCCACCCCGCAGACGGACATGACCCCGTCGACGCCCGGTGGGGTGCGCTGGAGCTCCTCGGCCACGCCGCGCTTCACCTCCTACGCCTACGACGAGGACCCCGGCGGCCAGCTGTGGGTCGACTTCGAGCTGTGGACCAGTGAGGGCCGCGTCGGTGCGTTCAGCCGGCAGGTCCCCAACGGCACGGTCGTCGCCGTGACCCCCGCCGACTTCGGCATCGCCCGCCTGGACGAGGGACGGCAGTACGCCTTCCGTTCCCGCATTTACGACAACGTCATCCACGGCGGCTGGTCCCCGGACCTGACCCTGCGGGTCGACACCGTCAAGCCGGGTGCCCCGTTCGTCACCTCGGCCGCCTACCCCGCCGACACGGCCTGGCACGGCAAGGCGGGCCAGCCTGGCACCTTCACCTTCACCACCCCGAGCGGGACGACGGACGACATCGCCTACGTGTACAGCCTCGACGGGGCCGCACCGGTGACGGTGAACGCCACCGGCGCGGCGACGGTGGAGATCACCCCGCCCGCGGACGGCTTCCGGGTGCTGAAGGTGCAGACGAAGGACCGGGCGGGCAACCTGTCCGATCCGACGTCGTACGCCTTCCAGGTCGGCCAGGCCGGCATCACCTCGCCGGTGGACGGCTCCAGGGTCGCCAAGCGCGTCAAGCTGTCGGTGGCCGCTCAGGACCAGTACAAGCGGGTGCTGTACCAGTACCGGCGCGGTCCGGGCGCGGCCGAGTACGACGTGCCGATAGCCAACCTGACCAAGGCGAACAACACGCCGATCACCGAGGCCAAGCCGCGTCTGGCGGACCTGGGCGAATGGGCGAACTGGACGGTGGTCGACACCCTCGGTTCCGTGGGCGGTGTCGTGCAGGTGAGGGCGGTGCTGTTCCCCGAGGACGGCTCCGGTACCGGGTACGCGACCGGCTGGAACACCATGACGGTGGACCGCAACGCCGACGGCGCGGCCAACACGGCCATCGGCCCGGGCGCGGTCAACCTGCTCACCGGTGACTACTCCACCGACGCCACCGACACCGACGAGTTCGGCATGTCGGTCAAGCGCGCCTCCTCCTCCCGCGACCTCGCGCGCGGCTGGCAGGCGCAGGGCGAGCGGCTGAGCGCCAACCAGCACCAGGTGTCCACCGACCTGACCGGCTTCGTACCCGGCCAGGCGAACATCGCGCGCTCCACCGCACGCGGCCACGACAACTCCACCGACTCGCTGCTCGTCACCCCGATCGGCAACGACAGCTACGCCGCGCTCGGCCCGGAGTACACCCTCGGCCAGGGCATGAAGCCCGGCAAGACGTACCGGCTGAGCGGCTGGATCTACGTCCCCGCCGCCACCGGCCTCAACCCGGACATGGCGAACCGCGGGCTGCGGCTGGTCGGCTTCCACCGCACACCTGCCGGCTACGGCGAGATCGCCTCGACGAAGGCCGCCTTCACCGACGGCTGGCAGCAGCTGACGGTGGACATGGAGGTCCCCAAGGACGCCACCGAGGCTTGGTTCCGCCTCTACAACGGCTTCGCCGGCGGTTCGGGCAAGGAGGTCTTCTTCGACGATCTGTCGCTGCGCGAGATCGTGGCACCGTTCGGCCCGCAGTGGGCGGGCGGCCCGGACGCGGGTGGCGGCAGCGAGTACCGTTCGCTCTCCTTCCCGCAGTCGGACCTGGCCGAGATCAAGCTCAACGGCGACAGTGTCCTTACGTTCGCGCGGGCGCTCGACGGGTCCCTGTGGCCCGAGCCGGGTGCGGAGCACCTGAGCCTGAAGGCGACCGGGGACACCTACACCCTGACCGACCTCGACGGCAGTTCGACCGTCTTTGCCAAGCAGTCGGGCTCGGACGTCTACCAGGTTCTGACCGAGACCGGCCCGGAAGCCGCCTCGCAGACCCGCTACGTCTATGACGCCACCGACGGGCGGGCGCTGCCCAAGAGGGTCGTCGCCCCCGTCGAGCCGGGCGTGGACAACGCGAACCAGTGCACCGTCGAGCCGCTTCCGCGCGGCTGCGAGGTCCTGGACTACGAGTACGCGACCGCGACCACGGCCGTGCCGGGCACGCCCGGCGACTTCACCGACCGGGTGAAAGCGGTCAAGGTGTGGTCGTGGAACCCGGCGACCTCCCGCCAGGAGGCCGTCGAGGTCACCCGCTACCTGTACGACGAACGCGGCCGCCTGGCCCAGGTCTGGGACCCGCGCCTGGCCCAGCCACTGAAGACCACCTACAGCTACGACACCACCGGACGGCTGACACGCATCGCGTCCGCCGGCGAACTACCCTGGGACCTCGACTACGGGCCAGCCGGATCCGACCAGGACGCGGGCCGGCTGCTGAAGGTCCGCCGCGCCACCCTGACCCCCGGCACCAAGGACCAGATCAACGGCGAGATCGCCACCAAGGTCGTCTACGACGTTCCGCTCACCACCGGCGCCGGCGGCCCCTACGACCTGTCGGGTGCGGCCGTGGCGACGTGGGCACAGACGGACGCCCCCACCGACGCCACCGCCGTCTACGGTCCCGAGGACGAACCCGGCACCCACACCGCCACCGCAGTCAAGCCCGGTACGGGCGGCTACAAGCAGGCCACCGTCCACTACCTCAACGCCTCCGGCAACGAGGTCAACACCGCCACCCCGTCCATCACCGACGGCGGCGACATCGACACCACCGAGTACGACCGCTACGGCCACGCCGTCCGCACCCTGGAGGCCACCAACCGCTCCATCGCCCTCGGCAAGCACCCCGACAGCGCCCGCTTCGCCGACGAGCTCAACCTGCCGGCGATCGCCGCCGGTCTGACCGACGAGCAGAAGCGCGAAGTCACCGCATCCCGGGCCCGGATGCTGGACTCCCGCACCACGTACACGTCCGACGGCCTGGACGTGAAGGAGACCATCGGCCCCGCCTACCGGGCCCTGCTGACCGAGGCGGTCGCCGGCCAGAGCACCCCGGTCTCCCAGTCCTGGGAGGCGGAGAACCTGGTCCAGCTCGGTTCCACCAACCCGGTGCGGATCGACAACAACGGCTGCTGCGGAGTCACCTGGTCGGGAGCCGGCCAGCTCGGCATCCGCGGCACCCAGGCCGGCCACTACGCCACCATGCGCGTCTCAGTGCCGGAGGAGGGCCAGTACGTCCTGTCCGGTCGGCTGACCACGGCGAGCGACCACGGCATCTTCCAGTGGTCCATCGACGACAACCCCGTCGGTACACCGATCGACGGCTACGCGCCGAATGTCGGCATCCAGCCCTACACCACCACGCCGATCATGCTGTCCCGCGGTGACCACACGCTCAAGCTGACCTTCACCGGCACCAACCCGTCCTCCGGCGGCGAGCGCTACCACGCGGGCATCGACACGGTCGTCCTGACCAAGAACAAGCTCAACGACCCCATCACCGCCGGCACGCCGGTCGTGGCCCGCGACCACACCACCAACACCTACGACGAGAACAAGCCCGACGGAGCGGCCTACCACCTGGTCACCACTACCACCGACGGCGCCCGACTCGACGGCTACGCCGACGACGTCGAGGTCCGGGTCACCAAGACCGGCTACGGCACCCCGATCGGCGGCACCTCCGGCTGGACACTGAAGAAGCCCACGTCGGTCACCACCGACGCACTCGGGGCCGCCCTCACGACCAGTACCCGCTACGACGCGGGCGGCCGCACCGAGGAGGTCCGCCAGCCAGGATCCAACCAGCCCGACGCGCGTACGGTGAAGTCCGTCTACTACACCGCGAGCACCAGCGGCGCCTGCGGTAACCGCCCGGAATGGGCCGGCCAGCTGTGCCTCACCGAACCGGGTGCGGACATCACCGGGGCCGATGCGGCCCGCATGCCGACCAAGCTGCCGGTCAAGCAGGTCACCCGCTACGGGCGTGGCGGCAAAGCAGAGGAGATCACCGAGACAGCCGCGGGTAAGACCCGTCGCACCGTCACCGCCTTCGACGCCATCGGCCGCACCCTGTCCGCAGAGACCACCGGCGACGAAGGCCGGCCCGTTGCGAAGTCCGAGATCGAGTACGACCCGGCCACCGGGGCCGCGACCAGGACGACGGCCGCCGGCAAGGCGGTCACCACGCTCAAGGACCTCCTGGGCCGGGTGATCTCCTACACCGACGCCGACGGGGTCACCACCACGACGGAGTACGACCGCTACGGAAAGCCCGTCAAGGTCACCGATCCGACCGGTGTGGTGACCTACACCTACGACCGGGCCAAGGAACCCCGCGGCATGGTCACCTCCGTCAACGACAGCCGGGCCGGTGAATTCACCGCCACCTACGGCCCGGACGGCCAGCTCGCCGAGCAGTCCTACCCCGGCGGCATCGTCCGCAAGGACACCGCCAACGCCTCCGGCAAGGCAGTCACCCGCACCTACACCCGAACCTCGGACAGCAAGACGATCTGGGCCCAGAACCAGGAGGTCTCCACCCAGGCCCAGATCACCCGCAACACCACCACCAGCGGAACCAAGGCCTACGGCTACGACCGTCTCGGACGCCTGGTCAAGGCCGAGCAGACCACCGGGAGTGCCGGCTGCACGACCCGCACCTACGCCTTCGACACCCGCTACAACCGCACCGCCAAGACCGTCTCCGGCCCCGCCACCGACGGCACCTGCACCACCACCACCGGAGGCACCACCACCACTTACACCTACGACAGCGCCGACCGTCTGACCGACCCCGGCTACACCTACGACGCCTTCGGCCGCACGGTGAAGACTCCGGCCGGCACCACCATCGGGTACTACACCAACGACATGGTGGCCTCCCAGGAGACCGCCGAAGCACGCCGTACCTGGACCCTGGACCCGACGGGCCGGCTCTCCCGATTCCACCTCGCGACCAGCAAGACGAACGACGCATGGGTGGACGGACCGGCGAAGATCAACCACTACGCCGGCGACGGCGACAGCCCGTCCTGGACCGTCGAGAACGAGTCCACCAACGCCTGGACCCGCAACACCAAGGGCCCGGACGGCGACCTCGCAGCGACCAGCACGAACGGAGGCGAGATCAAGCTCCAGCTGACCGACCTGTTCGGCAGCGTGGTCCTGATCACCGACACCGCCCTGACCACCCCCGTCCTCCTCGACTCCGACGAGTACGGCAACCCGGCCACCGGCCAGTCCGCCACCCGCTACGGCTGGCTCGGCGGCAAACAACGCTCCACCGAGGCCCTCGACGGCATCGTTCTCATGGGCGTCCGCCTCTATAATCCGGTCACCGGCCGCTTTCTTTCCATCGACCCGATTCAGGGCGGCAGTGCCAACGCCTATGAGTACACATATGCTGACCCGCTGAATAAGTACGACCTTGACGGCCGCGCGGTTCGCGAGCTTAAGCTGGGTGGGTATTTTAAGCGCGCGGCAAAGTGGACCATAAAGAAGTTGACCCGCTATACGCCCACGCATTGGGGTCCGTTTGATCGCAGGAATGAGCACCTTGTGATGCGCCAGGGAAAGCCGGGGGTTCATTGGGGAAATCACCAGAATAGAATTGAGTGGGACAAGAGGAATGGGTGGCACTATAATAAGGCGGGTACTAGTGAGCACTTTAGCGTACGGGAAGGGGTGAGGGATCTCAGTCGGATTCTGATCCGGCGTTCAGTTATTGCCGCATTCAGGGCATTCGGCGCCATCTTGAGGTCCCCCATAATCATTCTCCCTGGGTCGTGGATCCCTCGCCCCCCGGAGACTCCACTAACCTAATCCGTGGAGTATCGCAATAGATCGGCCAGGCTGGCCGTCATAGCTTGACGGCGCTGGCCTGGCCGACCGTTTGAGAGGTTGGCTCATGGCTAGTGATGTGCCGTCAAACTGGTCAGTCCGAACAGACGACCCGGCAGTTCTGTCTGAATTTATTAGTTGCTTCTTGAAACTCCCCCATGATGCGGAGGTTCAGGCTTTTGTAAGCCTTATTGAGGCACTTCCGCCGGGTGCTCGAGTTTCTCGAATTCTCGAATCCATGAGGAGGGATGCCGTTGCAAGATTTGCCGATAATCGCAGTTTGCTACTAAGGGTGATCTTTCCAAGGAATCCACTGATGGGAGTCGCCGTTGACCTGAATTCAAGAGCCCTGCGGGAAGGATTTTGTGTGGTGGCGCCGTACCTTATTAACTTTGAGATCTGGACTTCAGGCGGGCTTGTTATGGGCTCCTCGGCTCCGCCGAATGAGATCTGGGTTCAGGCGTCAACTCGAAGTCTGAACCAGCTGCGATCCGGCAATCCCCTTCTGGAGAACGTGGAACTTGAATCGATCTAGTTGCAGTTTCGTAAAGTTAGAGTGCTGGACTATCATTCAAGCGGCCTAATGTAGCAATGGAGTCCCGGCCAGACCGTGTCGACAAAGATCGAGCAGCAGTTGAAGACCTGGCTGCCGCGTAGTTCGCGCCACGCGGTGCACCAGCCGACGGCCCTAAAGGCTGTCCCGTATGTCGACGTTGGCCTGAGAGGCATACTGGCGGTCGTCGCCGCGGTGGAATGAATCTGGATAGGGAGCCCGAGTGCCTGAGCTGCTCTGCGAAGCTGTGCGGTGGGTGGACGACGAGCCGTTCCCCGGCATCGTCGAAGTCCGGTTCATGGATGCTGCGGGACAGTCCTGGTCCCTGATCGACAAGTGCGCGATGTTCGCGCGGCTCGGTGAGCTGACCCCTGAATCCGCCTACCCAGTCGAGGTCACGGTGGCGTGTGTGATCCAGGGCGATACCGAGGCGACGGCCGGGGACGAGATCGTGACGGTCTCCACCTCGCCAGACATGGTCACGACGCTGGACGGGCAGGACACCTTCACCGTACGGCGAAGCCAGCTCATCCCGTAAGAAGTCATCTCATTTGGGCTTGTAGGCTGCTTGCGTGATGATCGTGGAGCGCCTGGTGCCGGATGAGTTGTGGGAGTTGTTCCAGCGGGTGGTGCCGGCGGCGCCGATCCGGCCGCAGGGTGGCGGCCGACGGCGTCACGGGGACCGGGAGGTGCTGGCGGCGATCGTGTTCGTGGCCACGTCCGGGTGCACGTGGGCGCAGTTGCCGCCGTGTTTCGGCCCGTCCGGGCCGACCGCGCACCGCCGGTTTGCCGAGTGGACCGCGGCCCGGGTGTGGGCGAAGCTCTACCGCCTGGTCCTGGACGAGCTCGGCTCGCGGGGTGAGCTGGACTGGTCGAGGTGTGCGGTCGACTCGGTGAACATGCGGGCCACGAAAAGGGGGACCTGACGGGTCCGAATCCTGTCGATCGGGGCAAGTTCGGGTCGAAGATCCACTTGCTCACCGAACGTACCGGTCTGCCCATCTCGCTCGCGATCTCCGGCGCCAACCTGCACGACAGCCAGGCCCTGATCCCGCTCGTCGAGGCGATCCCGCCGATCCGCTCCCGGCGTGGTCCCCGGCGGCGCAGGCCCGGCAAGCTCCAGCCTACGACCACCGCTTCATCCGCTCCTACCTGAGGAGACGGCAGATCGCACACCGCATCGCCCGCCGCGGCATCGAGTCCTCCAGCCGCCTCGGCCGGCACCGCTGGGTGATCGAGCGGACCGTGTGCGCCACGAGGCGCTCTGTTTGTATCCCCGGCTCAGCCGGGAGGAACTTGGAAGGAGGTTCCTGGGCCGGATGACTCACCTGGATCCGAAAG
>NZ_JBSGFD010000224.1:0-12662 GCF_053603215.1 Kitasatospora sp. NPDC004240
CCCGCCGCCCGTGGGGGGGGCGGGCGGGGCGCCCCGGGCGGTCGGGCCGCCGCCCGGCGCTCTGCGGCGGCGTCCCGGCGGCGGTGCCGGGCGGGCAGGGCGACACCCTCGCCGAACAGGGCAAAGGGCCCCGCGGGGGAACGGGGCCCTTTGTCGCTCAGCATCGGCGTCAGGGCTGCGCCGGTGCTGGGGCGACGGCGCCGGGGGAGGAGCGCCGTCTCGTCGAATGGCTCTGTGGGGTGCGCGGCGCCGGCATGGGTGACCGGGTGGTGCGGCGCACCGGCACGCGGGGTGGGCGGGCCGGCGCGCATGCTCGCGCCAGGGCTTCGCTCACGGAGCGTGAGGTGAAAATCATTGCCACCGCAGGTCTCGGCGGCAACCGAACGTGCTTCCGTCGACGGCCCTTCGGCCGCCGGGGAACCCCCTCCACCAGCATCGTGCTGGACGAAGGCCTTGCTCTGCAACCGATTCGGCACACTTCGGCACAGTCCATTTTCGGACGGGACCGACCGGGGCGTCCGGCCGCGCACCCGGCGCGGGCCCGGCGCGCGGCGGTGGGGAGCCGCGCCGATGATCACGGTGAGTAGTTGGTCTTGCCGGAGCGCACGGGGACGCGCGTAGCGGCGTGGGACGTCAGGGGGTGTGCGCCGGGGTGCGGCGGCCGGCCCCCGGGCGTCCCCGGGCGCCGGCCGTCCCACCTCCTCGGTCCAGTCGCGGCCGGGGTCGCTGTCCCCTGCTGGCCGGCCGCGTCACCCGCGCGCGGTCCCACGGCGCACCGCCGCCGGCCGGGCCGGTACCGCGGGTGCGCCACGCGCGCCGGTGGACTGGGTGATGAGCTCCACGCGTGGTCCTGCGAGTCCGTACGGCGCCGCCCCTGCCGGGGTTCGGGCGGCGCACCTGGCGGGTGCGGCGCGTCCGTACGGTCGTCAGGAGCAACGAACCGGCCGCCCGTCCGGTCACGGCCCGGCGGGCGGGCAGACGAGTGAAAGCGGGCCGCCCGGTAGACTCGGCTGTAGACCCCCGCCCGTCACCCGTCGCCGCCCCACGTGGACGCGCGGTGCGCGGCACAGTTCGATACCGCTGCCGGAAGGCCGTCCGTGTCCTCTGCTATTCCCGTCCAGTCCGTACCTGAGAACGACACCGTCCTGGTGGTCGACTTCGGTGCCCAGTACGCCCAGCTCATCGCCCGACGGGTGCGTGAGGCGCGGGTCTACAGCGAGATCGTGCCGAGCTCCATGCCGGTCGCCGAGATGCTCGCCAAGAACCCGAAGGCGATCATCCTCTCCGGCGGTCCGTCGTCGGTGTACGAGGAGGGCGCGCCGCAGCTCGACCGTGCGCTGTTCGAGGCCGGGGTGCCGGTCTTCGGCATGTGCTACGGCTTCCAGCTGATGGCCAAGACGCTCGGCGGTACGGTCGACAACTCCGGTGCCCGCGAGTACGGCCGCACCCCGCTGACCGTCACCCGCTCCGGCTCCACCCTGTTCGAGGGCGTGCCGGACCGCCACTCGGTGTGGATGTCGCACGGCGACGCCTGCTCCGCCGCCCCCGAGGGCTTCACCGTCACCGCCTCCACCGACGTGGTGCCGGTCGCGGCCTTCGAGAACGACGAGGCCCGCCTCTACGGCGTCCAGTACCACCCGGAGGTCCTGCACTCGGACCACGGGCAGCAGATCCTGGAGCACTTCCTCTACCGCGGCGCCGGCATCGCCCCGAACTGGACCACCCACAACGTGGTGGACGAGCAGGTCGCGCTGATCCGCGCCCAGGTCGGCGACAAGCGCGCCATCTGCGGCCTCTCCGGCGGCGTGGACTCCGCGGTCGCGGCCGCGCTGGTCAACCGCGCCATCGGTGACCGGCTCACCTGCGTGTACGTCGACCACGGTCTGATGCGCAAGGGCGAGACCGAGCAGGTCGAGAAGGACTTCGTCGCCGCCACCGGCGTCCGGCTCAAGGTCGTGGACGCGCAGGAGCGCTTCCTCACCGCGCTCGCCGGGGTCACCGACCCCGAGGAGAAGCGCAAGATCATCGGCCGGGAGTTCATCCGGGTCTTCGAGCAGGCGCAGGCCGAGATCGTGGCCGAGGCCGGCGAGCACGGCGAGTCCGTGGACTTCCTGGTCCAGGGCACCCTGTACCCGGACGTGGTGGAGTCCGGCGGCGGCACCGGCACCGCCAACATCAAGTCCCACCACAACGTCGGCGGCCTGCCGGAGGACCTCCAGTTCGCGCTGGTCGAGCCGCTGCGCAAGCTGTTCAAGGACGAGGTCCGGATGGTCGGCCAGGAGCTCGGCCTGCCGGAGGAGATCGTCCAGCGCCAGCCGTTCCCCGGCCCGGGCCTGGGCATCCGGATCGTCGGCGAGGTCACCAAGGAGCGCCTGGACCTGCTCCGCGACGCGGACGCCATCGCCCGCGAGGAGCTCACCGCGGCCGGCCTGGACCGCGAGATCTGGCAGTGCCCGGTCGTGCTGCTGGCGGACGTCCGCAGCGTCGGCGTCCAGGGCGACGGCCGCACCTACGGCCACCCGATCGTGCTGCGCCCGGTGTCCTCCGAGGACGCGATGACGGCCGACTGGTCGCGCCTGCCGTACGACGTGCTGGCCCGGATCTCCACCCGGATCACCAACGAGGTGCGGGACGTCAACCGCGTCGTGGTCGACGTCACCAGCAAGCCCCCGGGCACCATCGAGTGGGAGTGATCGCCCACGACCGGTCCTGAGGACCGGCGTTGAACGGCCGCGCCGTCGTTCCCGTACCAACGGGGGCGACGGCGCGGCCGTTACGGTGCCCGGGTGCCCACCGGGTGGGAGGCTTCCCACCGAAAGTGCTCACGAACGTGCAGAATGCGTGCCGGACCTGTCAGAGGGCGACGGGCCGCGAGGGGAAGGTGTGAGGCATGTCGGAGGCCAGCGGGGCCGGGGCCAGCAGGGACACGGACAGGGGCCCGGACGGGGACACGGCCGGCGAGCGGGGCGGGGCGGCCGCGCGCGTCGCCCGGCTCAAGGCGGACGCCTCACGCCTCGCGCTGCTGCCGCTGCGGCTCTTCCTCGGCGTGACCTTCGTCTACGCCGCGCTCGACAAGCTCTCCGACGAGCACTACCTGGCCGGCGCCGGCGACCCGGCGTCCTTCGTCTCGCAGACCCAGGCCGTCAAGGCGCACAGCCCGATCGGCTTCCTGCTCGACCAGGCGCTGGCCCACCCGACCCCGTTCGCGCTGGCCATCGCCTTCGGCGAGCTGGCCGTGGGCCTCGGCACCCTGGCCGGCCTCTGGGGCCGGGTCGCGGCCGCCGGCGGCGCCCTGCTCAGCCTCAGCCTCTGGCTCACCGTGAGCTGGAACGTCTCGCCGTACTACCTCGGCAACGACCTGGTCTACCTGATGGCCTGGACCCCGTTGCTGCTCGCCGGCACCCCGTACCTCTCGGTGGACGGCTACCTGGCCCGGCGGTCCGGGCGCGAGCGCGCGCGGGGGCTCGGCGAGGAGCAGACCGGACGCCGGGCGCTGCTGGACGGCGGGATCGCGGCCGTGGCGATCGGCGGCGCCGGACTGCTCACCGGCTCGCTGACCGCCACCTTCGGCCGGGACCGGCTCCCCGCCAAGCCCTCCGCGGCGCCGGACCAGAAGGCCACGGACGGCAAGGCGCCGGACGGCAAGGCCCCCGCGGTCTCGGTGCCGGCCGCCCAGGTGCCGGTCGGCGGCTCCGCCCAGGTCAAGGACCCGGCCAGCGGCGACGCCGTCTACATCGTCCAGCCGAAGGCCGGCCAGTACTGCGCCTTCTCGGCGGTCTGCACCCACTCCGGCTGCGCCGTCGACGCGCCGAAGAACGGCCAGATGTACTGCCCGTGCCACGGCTCGAAGTTCGACGCCGCCACCGGCGCGGTGATCACCGGCCCGGCCACCAAGCCGCTGCCGAAGTACGGCGTCACCAAGGACGGCGACAAGCTCAACCTCGGCCCGCTGCAGGCCTGACGGCCGGCGGGCGCCGCGCCCCCGGCGCCCGGCCCGCCCGCCGTCAGGACGGGGTCTGGTCCCGCCCGCCGGGGCGGCTGCGGCGGGCCACCGCCGTGACCGCCCCGACCAGGCCGCCGACGCCGAGCACGATGAAGGTCACCGGCAGCACGATCCGCCCGTTGACCGAGAGGTCGTTCTGCGCGGCCACCAGGTAGAGCACCGCGATCACGGTGAACAACAGACCCGCGATCAGCGAGAACGGGTCGAGCCGGTGCTTCCTCACTGCTGGACCACCTTGATCTCGCCGAGCCCGACCGTCAGCTTGAGGTCGAGCGTGCCCTTGGGCGCCTGCCCGTTCAGAGGGTTGAGCTGGTACGTGCGGCTGACGTGGCCGCTGTCCGCCTTCATGTCGGCGACCTTGACGTCGCCGAGCAGGTTGCGGGTGGTCAGGTTCACCGTGACGTCGGGCGGCAGCAGCACCTTCAGCTCGCCGATGCCGATCTCCACCTCGGTGTGCAGCGTGCCGCCGGCCGGATCCAGCCGGCTCAGGTCGAGGGTGCCCTCACCCACGCCGAGGACGTACTTGTCCTGGAGGTCCGCGGCCGAGACGGCGCTCCAGTTCCGCTCGCCGAAGGCGTTCTGCATCGAGGCCGGTGAGTCGCCGACCACCGAGAGCGAGACCGTCAGCAGCAGCGCCACCAGCGTCAGCCCCCGCGCCCGGCCCCAGCGGGCGCCCACCACCAGGGCCAGCCCGACCACCAGCAGCGCGCTCGCCAGCATCGTGGTCACCGCGGCGTCGGTGGACTTCACGGCCGAGCCCGACCAGACCAGCCCGGCCGTGCACACCGCCAGCAGCAGCCCCAGGGGGCCGAGGAAGGAATGCTTGCGCCGGTGCACCACCATCGCCGGGCCGGGCCGCTGCGGCCCGGCCGGCTCGCTCTTGCGCAGCGGGTCGCCCTCCGGCAGGTCGCTGCGCTGCCACCACGGCCGCGTCGGGGCGCCGGGCGGCGGGGTGGCCGCGCCGTACGGGTTGCGCTCGGGGTGCCGCGGGTCCCACAGGTAGCCGGACGGGCCGGCGTGCGGGGTGTCGGCCGGGACCGTGCCGGCCTCCCGCTCCCGGGCGTGCCGCTCGCGGGCCGCCTCGTCCCCGGTGCCGGCCGCCCAGCCGTCCGGGCCGCCCAGGCCGTCCTCGGCCTCCGGGAACCAGCGGTCGTACGGGCCGCCGGGGTGGTGGCGCCGGCCGCGACGGCGACCGCGCAGCCGGCCGTGGCGGCGGTGCTCGGGGTCGTAGCGGACCGCGAGGAAGACCAGGGCCGCGAGCAGCAGCAGCGGGAACAGCTGGTCGCCGTCGCCCATCGAGGAGAAGAACACCCCGGTGCCGATCACGGTCAGCAGCACCGCGCCGACCGACTGGCCGTCCACCCGGCCGGTGAGCACCCGCTGCAGCTCGGTGCGCCCGCCCCGGGCGGCCCCCCGGCCGTCCGGAACGGGATCGGTGGGCACCACCAGCCAGGCCAGCCCGTACAGGAACAGGCCGAGACCGCCGGAGAGGCAGAGCACCGCGGTCACCACCCGGAAGACCACCGGGTCGATGTCCAGGTGCCGGCCCAGCCCGCCGCAGACCCCGGCCACCACGCGGTGGTTCTCGCTCCGGGTCAGCGGCGGGCGGTCCGGTCCGGGCGGCGCGTCGGTCGCGGCCTCCTCGACGAGGCGGTGGTCTTCGGTCATGCCCTTCATCTTGGTGGTTCCCGGGCGCCCGCCCAACCGGCGGTGGCCCTGCCCGGACCCTGACTTGTCCCTGAGACGGCTAGGGGACCCACCCTGATGCGCCCGGGCCCGCCCGCGTGGAACGATCGGTGACGTGGCAGCACCCGGTACCGATCCCCGTCCACTCGCCCCTGACACCCCGTCGGCGGCGGGCTCCGACCCGAGCGCGCCGGCCGACGCCCGCCCGCCCTACCGCCGGCTGTACCGGAGCCCCCAGGGCCGGATGCTCGGCGGGGTCGCGCACGGCCTCGCGGTGCACCTCGGGCTGCCGGTCAGCTGGGTGCGGATCGCCTTCGTGCTGCTGTTCTTCGCCAACGGCATCGGCGTGCTGCTCTACGCGGCGTTCTGGTTCGTGGTGCCGATCGGCATCGGCGAGCCCGCGCAGCGCGGCGGCGCGCACTGGGTGTACGTCAACGGGGCCTTCGTCCCCGCCGGCTCCTGGCAGGCGGCCGGGGCCACCGCCGAGCTGAGCAAGACCCGGCGCGGCCGGCTCGGCCGGCTGCGGGAGCTGCTCCAGCAGACCTTCCAGGGCGAGCCGGTCGCGGCGGTGGAGGCCGCCCGGACCGCCGACCCGGCCGCCCGCGGCGACGAGCCGGCCACCCGCCCCGGCGGCGGACGCGACCAGGGCGGCCTCGGCCAGCTCGCCGCCCTGGTGATGCTGGCGATCGGCCTGATCGCGCTGCTCAACGCGCTCAACGTGCAGACCGCCAAGCCGTACACCTGGCCGCTGCTGGCCATCGGCGTCGGTGTCGCGCTGGTCTGGCGGCAGGCCGACGACTCCCGCTGGCAGCGCTGGTTCGGCCTGGAGGAGGGCGAGAAGCGGCGCGGCGCCTACACCCGGGTCGGCGCCGGCGTGCTGCTGGTGGTGGCCGGCACCATCGCCTTCCTCGCCCTGCAGGGCAACGGCTCCACCATAGGCGCGGTGATCGAGGCCTCGCTGGCCGTGCTGGTCGGTGTGCTGGTGCTGGTCGGCCCGTACGCGCTGCGGATGTGGCAGGACCTCGGTGCCGAGCGCACCGCCCGCATCCGCGCCCAGGAGCGCGCCGAGATCGCCGCGCACGTCCACGACTCGGTGCTGCACACCCTGACCCTGATCCAGCGCCGCGCCGAGGACCCCAAGGAGGTGCTGCGCCTGGCCCGCGCCCAGGAGCGCGAGCTGCGGCTGTGGCTGTACCGCCCGGAGGCCGCCGCCGAGGCCGCTCCGGACACCATGGCGGAGAGCCTGCGCGAGGTCGTCGCCGAGGTCGAGGACCGCCACGGGGTGCCGGTCGAGCTGGTCGTGGTCGGCGACTGCCCGATGGACGAGCGGATCGCGGCGCAGATGCAGGCCGCGAGGGAGGCGATGGTCAACGCGGCCAAGTACGGTGGCGGGGGACCGGTCCAGGTCTACGCGGAGGTCGAGGGGAGGACGGTGTCGGTGTTCGTACGCGACCACGGCCCCGGCTTCGACCCCGACACGGTGCCCGAGGACCGGATGGGCGTACGCGAGTCGATCATCGGCCGGATGAAGCGCAACGGCGGCACCGCACGGGTGCGGCCCGCGCCGGGCAGCGGTACCGAGGTCGAGCTGGAGATGGAGAGAACGGATGACTGAGGCAGCGCCGACGGGGGGCCCCGCGGCCGAGGGCCCGGGACGGATCGCGCGGGTCGTGCTGGTGGACGACCACCGGATGTTCCGCACCGGCGTCCGGGCGGAGATCGGGCGCACCGAGGTGACCGGCATCGACGTGGTCGGCGAGGCCGACGACGTCGAGTCGGCGGTACGGGTGGTCGCCGAGACCCGGCCGGACGTGGTCCTGCTGGACGTCCACCTGCCCGGCGGCGGCGGCGTGGAGGTGCTGCGCCGCTCGGCCGGGCTGATGGGCGAGGGCGGCGCGGCGCGCGGCGCCGCCGACCCGGCGGGCGGGCGGGGGGTGAAGTTCCTCGCGCTCTCCGTCTCGGACGCGGCCGAGGACGTGATCGGCGTGATCCGCGGCGGTGCCCGCGGCTACGTCACCAAGACCATCACCGGGACCGACCTGGTCGACGCGATCTTCCGGATCTCCGACGGCGACGCGGTGTTCTCGCCGCGGCTGGCCGGCTTCGTGCTGGACGCCTTCGCCGCCACCGACACCCCGCCGGTGGACGAGGACCTCGACCGGCTCACCCAGCGCGAGCGCGAGGTGCTGCGGCTGATCGCCCGCGGCTACGCGTACAAGGAGATCGCCAAGCAGCTGTTCATCTCGGTGAAGACCGTGGAGAGCCACGTCTCGGCGGTGCTGCGCAAGCTCCAGCTGAGCAACCGGCACGAGCTGACCCGCTGGGCGACGGCCCGCCGGCTGGTCTGAGCGCCGCCGCGCCGCCGCGCCGCTTCATCGCCGCGCCGCTTCATCGCCGTGCCGCTTCGCCGCGGGCCCGTCCGGACACCGGGCGGGCCCGCGGCGTTCCCGGTCGTGCCCCGGCCGGGCGGCGGAGCGGATCCGCGCCGTCCGGACGGGCCGGTTCTGTTCGGTCCGCGCCGGGTTGTCGGTGCCGGGCCATAGACTCGATGTGCCATGAGTAGCCTCTTTGACGACCTCCCGCTCCCCGGTTTCGAGGCGCCCGCCGCCGGGTCGAAGCAGCAGCCCGCCGCCGCGCCCATCGACGAGGAGCCCCCGCCGTACGAGGACGACCTCCCGTACGACGCCTACGAGGAGGCGATCCCGGAGGGGCTCTTCCGGACCACGGCCTTCAGCGAGCCGGGGGGCGCCGCCGAGACCGAGCGCGACGCCTGGTACCGCAACGGCGCCGCCCGCCCGGTGATCGACCCCGCCCAGCTGCTGGAGGGCATGAACGAGCCGCAGCGCGAGGCCGTGCTGCACGCCGGCTCGCCGCTGCTGATCGTGGCCGGCGCCGGCTCCGGCAAGACCCGGGTGCTCACCCACCGGATCGCCCACCTGCTGGGCGCGCGCGGCGTGCAGCCGGGCGAGATCCTGGCGATCACCTTCACCAACAAGGCCGCCGGCGAGATGCGCGAGCGCGTCGAGCAGCTGGTCGGGCCGCGTGCCCGGGCGATGTGGGTCTCCACCTTCCACAGCGCCTGCGTGCGGATCCTGCGCCGCGAGTCCAAGGTGCTCGGCTTCACGTCCAGCTTCTCGATCTACGACGCGGCGGACTCCCAGCGGCTGATGGCCCTGGTCTGCCGGGACCTCGACCTGGACCCCAAGCAGTTCCCGCCGAAGTCCTTCACCGCGAAGATCAGCAACCTCAAGAACGAGCTGATCGACGAGGAGACCTACGCCGACCAGGCCGCCAACCCGATGGAGAAGAAGCTCGCCGAGGCGTACTTCCTCTACCAGCGGCGGCTGCGCGAGGCCAACGCGCTGGACTTCGACGACATCATCATGACCACCGTCAACCTGCTCCAGGCGTTCCCGGACGTCGCCGGGCACTACCGGCGCCGCTTCCGGCACATCCTGGTCGACGAGTACCAGGACACCAACCACGCCCAGTACATGCTGGTGCGCGAGCTCAGCGGCGGCGCGGTCGCCGCCGCCCCGCGGCGCACGGTGGACGGCGACCTGGTCAACCCGGCGGCGGCCCACCTCGTAGAGGTGCCGCCCGCCGAGCTGTGCGTGGTCGGTGACGCCGACCAGTCGATCTACGCCTTCCGCGGCGCGACCATCCGCAACATCCTCCAGTTCGAGGAGGACTACCCGGACGCCCGGACCATCCTGCTGGAGCAGAACTACCGCTCCACCCAGACGATCCTGAGCGCCGCCAACGCCGTCATCGAGCGCAACGCCAACCGGCGCGAGAAGAAGCTCTGGACGGCCGGCGACCACGGCGAGAAGGTCATCGGCTACGTCGCCGACGACGAGCACGGCGAGGCCCAGTTCATCGCCGACGAGATCGACCGGCTCACCGACAAGGGCGAGGCGAAGCCCGGCGACGTCGCGATCTTCTACCGGACCAACGCGCAGTCCCGGGTGTTCGAGGAGGTGTTCATCCGGGTCGGCCTGCCGTACAAGGTGGTCGGCGGGGTGCGCTTCTACGAGCGCAAGGAGGTCAAGGACGTCCTGGCCTACCTGCGGGTGCTCTCCAACCCGGAGGACACCGTCCCGCTGCGCCGCATCCTCAACGTCCCCAAGCGCGGCATCGGCGAGCGCGCCGAGGCGATGATCGACGCGCTGGCCTCGCGCGAGCGGATCTCCTTCGCCCAGGCGCTGCTGCGGGTCGACGAGGCGTACGGCATGGCGGCCCGCTCGGCGAACGCGGTGAAGAAGTTCAACGCGCTGCTGGCCGGGCTGCGCCAGGTCGTCGAGTCCGGGGCCGGCCCGGCCGCGGTGCTGGAGGCGGTGCTGGAGGAGACCGGCTACCTCGCCGAGCTGCAGTCCTCCACCGACCCGCAGGACGAGACCCGGGTGGAGAACCTCCAGGAGCTGGCCTCGGTCGCCCTGGAGTACGAGCAGGACCCGGGCGAGCGCCCCGACGCCGAGGAGGAGGGCACCCCGCCGGTCGGCTCGCTGGCCGACTTCCTGGAGCGGGTCGCGCTGGTCGCCGACTCCGACCAGATCCCGGACGAGGACGAGGAGGGGCAGGGCGTCATCACGATGATGACCCTGCACACCGCCAAGGGCCTGGAGTTCCCGGTGGTCTTCCTGACCGGCATGGAGGACGGCGTCTTCCCGCACATGCGGGCGCTCAACCAGGCCAAGGAGCTGGAGGAGGAGCGCCGGCTCGCCTACGTCGGCCTCACCCGGGCGCGCGAGCGGCTCTACCTGACCCGCTCGGTGCTGCGCAGCGCCTGGGGGCAGCCCTCGTACAACCCGGCCTCGCGGTTCCTGGAGGAGATCCCGGACGCGCTGGTGGAGTGGAAGCGCACCGGCGCGGCGGCGATGCCGGGCTCGCGCTTCGGCTCCCCGTCCTCGCGGACGGGCTCGGCGGGCGGCTCACGTTCCTCGGGCGCCTCGGGCTTCTCCGGGACGGGCCGCGGCGGTGCGGCGGCCTCGCCCAAGGCGGGCTGGGGGCAGTCGGCGCGGCGGGCCACCGAGCGCGAGGTGGTCGCGCTGGCGGTCGGCGACCGGGTCACCCACGACACCTTCGGCCTGGGCACGGTGGTCGCCACGGCCGGGGTCGGCGACAAGGCGCAGGCCACGGTGGACTTCGGCACGGAGGGCCGCAAGCAGCTGCTGCTGCGCTACGCGCCGGTGGAGAAGCTCTAGAAGGCCCTTAGGACGGGCGACGGCCCCGCGCTGCCCCCACCGGGGGCTCCGCGGGGCCGTCCGTCGTCGGCGGCCCGGTGTCAGCGCGGGTCGACGCCGCGCTCCAGCAGCCAGGGCAGCGGGTTGATCGGCTTGCCGCCGTCCGGGCGGATCTCGAAGTGCAGGTGTGGCCCGGTGCTGTTGCCGCTGCTGCCGACGAAGGCGATCACGTCGCCCGCCTTCACGGTGCCCTTGCGCACCTTGTACGAGCGCAGGTGGCAGTACCAGGCCTCGGTGCCGTCGGCCATCTTGAGTATCGTCATGTAGCCGTACGCCGAGTTCCACTGCGTACGGATCGTGCCGTCCATGACCGCCCGCACCTCGGTGCCGCCGTCCACCGGGAAGTCGATGCCGGTGTGCCGGGCCGCCCAGTGGGTGCCCGCCTCGCCGAAGGTCTCGCCGATCCCGCGCTGGGCCACCGGCAGGACGACCGTGGGGGCCTCCGGCGGCTTCGGCGCCTCGGCGGCCGGTGCCTGGTCGACGGCCGTCGTCCCGTCCGCGGCGACGGCGGTGGTCCCGTCGGCCGCGACGGCGGTCGTCCCGTCCGCCCCTGCCGGGGCCTCGGCCCCGGAGAGCACCGGACGGGCGTCGCCGCGGGAGGCCGTGTCGCCGGCGGTCCGCTCGACCGCCTGCCGGGCCGCGGCCTGCTGCGCTCCGTCCTGGGCGGCGCCCGGGGCCTCGGCGGCGGTCTGCTGCGGGATCCGGGCGGCCTGGGCGCGCTGCTCGTCGGCCTCGCCCTGGACGGTCACCGCGGCGGCCGTGGCCACCCCGAGCGCGGCCATCGAGGGCAGGGCGACCCGCAGCAGGGCCGTCCGGGTCGCGGCCTTGGCCGCGCCGCGCCGCTGCGCGCGCGACTGCTCGCGGGCGGCCATGCGCAGCTCCGCGCGGGTCGGGCGGGCGCCTGCATCGGGAGCCATGGGTGGCTGCCTCCTCGGGGGGCCTCGGGCACGTCATCGGGCGAGGGGAAAACAGCCGAGACTGTAGCCGCCCCTGCCACATCCGGACAAAAGTCCGGATGTCAAGAGGCAATGACGGATGCTCAGTGGCCGGAACGTCCGCCGCGCGGGCGACTGGAACCCCGGGCCCGGGGTAGGAGGAGCAACGGGGCGAAGCTGTGATTTTCCCCTCCTCTTGAGGGGCGGATCGGCCGTGGGGGCCGGGTGGCGCTACCCTCCCCTCAGGTTGGTTATCGGTGGTTAACCGCGCCCGCACCCGACGAGGTCCGGTGGGGTGATGGACAACGAGGTCCAGGAGGCAGTGATGGGTGTGTCAGGGCCGATCCGTGTGGTGGTCGCCAAGCCGGGGCTGGACGGTCACGACCGCGGCGCGAAGGTGATCGCGCGCGCCCTGCGGGACGCCGGCATGGAGGTCATCTACACCGGTCTCCACCAGACGCCCGAGCAGGTCGTCGACACCGCGATCCAGGAGGACGCGGACGGCATCGGCCTGTCGATCCTCTCCGGCGCCCACATGACGCTCTGCGCCCGCGTGATCGAGCTGCTGAAGGAGCGCGACGCGGAGGACATCAAGGTCTTCTGCGGCGGGATCATCCCGGACGACGACATCGCCGAGCTCAAGGCGCTGGGCGTCGCGGACATCTTCACCCCGGGCACGCCCACCCGAGACGTGGTCGCCTGGGTCGAGGCGAACCTGCGCGCGGCCAGCTGAGGCCCTCCGCACCATGACGCCGGCCGCGGGCCGGCCGGGGAACCCCCCGGCCCGGCCGCGGC
>NZ_JBSGFD010000225.1:0-12601 GCF_053603215.1 Kitasatospora sp. NPDC004240
GCCACGGCGCTCCGGGGGCGTTGGCGGCCGGCGGGCGGCCGTAGCCGGGCTGCGGGGCCGGCGGCTGGTGCTGCGGGGCCTGATGGGGGGCCTGCTGCTGGGCCTGGAGCTGGGGGTCCTCGGCGGCGAGGGTGCGGCTGCGCACCCGGTACAGGCCGGTGTCGAGGTCCTCGGCCTTCTCCAGGTTCACCTGGAGCGGGCCCATGAAGCTGTACCGCTGGGCCTCGGCGTACTCGCGGACCATGCCCGCGAGCTCGTTGCCGAGCTGGCCGGAGTAGGGGCTCAGGCGCTCGTAGTCGTGGGTGCTCAGCTCGACGATGAAGTCGTTGGGCACGACGGTGCGGTCGCGGTTCCAGATGGTCGCGTTGTTGTCGCACTCGCGCTGGAGAGCGCCGGCGATCTCCACGGGCTGGACCTCGGACTTGAACACCTTGGCGAAGGTGCCGTTGACGAGACCCTCAAGTCGCTGCTCGAACTTCTTCAGCACTCCCATGGGGCACCCCCTTCCAGGGTTCTGTCGCCTGCCGCCCGACCGGATTCCGGGGAGCCGGTCGCGCCTACTTGCGGTACTTCCGTACTGATCGTATCCACGCCCGGCCCATCCGTACGGTTCCCGGACCGTGTGGTGCCCGGGGGTGGGCCCCGCCACACGGGGTACCGGTGCCCACGGCAGCATGCCAGGGCTACCCGCCCCGGGGCGCCCCCATCCCTCGCTCGCCAGTTCGCCGGGCAGCCGTTCGGATGCGTTCGGCCGTCGCGGGAAACGGATTCGGAGCCCACCCGCAGGTCGTGCTACTGTTTTCCACGTCGGAAGGGGCGCCCGAGAGGGTGCGGAACGGCAGGACCGCGAAGGCCATATGGTACCGAGCGGAACGGTCGGTCGGCTGGCAACTACGACAAACACCCATGCGCGGGTGGCGGAATAGGCAGACGCGCTGGATTCAGGTTCCAGTGCCCGAAAGGGCGTGGGGGTTCAACTCCCCCCTCGCGCACAGCGAAGCCCCGCAGATCGAGAGATCTGCGGGGCTTTCTCGTTCCCCGGACGCTCCCGTGCGGCGACCCCGTCGCCCCCCGTACGGGACCGGCGGGCCGGTTCAGCCCCGGGCGGCCGGCAGGTCGGCCCGGACCTCGAAGCCGCCGTCGGCGGTCGGGCCGGCGGTGAGGGAGCCGCCGAGCAGCTGGGCGCGCTCGCGCAGACCGACCAGACCGTGGCCGCCCCCCGGCAGGGTCTCGGCCGGGCGCACCGGCGGCTCCTCGTTGCGGACCTCCACCAGCAGCCGCCCGCCCCGGCCGCGGACCCTGACGTGCACGGCGGCCTGCGGGGCGTACTTGCTGATGTTGGTCAGCGCCTCCTGGACGGTCCGGTACGCGGCCCGCTCGACCGCCTCCGGCCAGGGCCCGTCGCCCGGGGCCAGCTCGGTCTCGGCGGCCAGGCCGCTCTCCGCGATCAGCCGGGGCAGGTCGGCCAGCCGGGGCTGCGGGGCGAGCGGCACCCCGGGGCGCACGCCGGCGGCGCGCAGTACGCCGACCATCTGGCGCAGCTCCTCCAGGGTGCGCACGGACAGCTCGCGGATGGTGCGGGCGGTGGTCACCGCCGCCGGGTCGGAGGTGCTCACCTGGAGCGCGCCGGCCTGGATGCTGATCAGGCTGACCTGGTGCGAGACCACGTCGTGCATCTCCCGGGCCAGCCGGCCGCGCTCGCTGATCAGCACCCGCTCGGCCAGCAGCCGGCTCTCCCGCTCCTGGCCGCGGGTGAGCTCGTCCAGCCGCCGGGCCAGCTCGCGGCGGGTCCGGGAGAGCAGGCCGGTGGCGGCCGGGCCGGCGGCCAGCATCACGGACTGGATGGCGTAGAGCGCGGTCTCCCGGCTGGGCTCGAAGGTCTGCTCGGAGAGCGGCCAGTGGAAGAACTCGACGAGGGCGAACAGCACCGCGCAGGGCACCACGTACCGGCGCTCGGGGCGCTCGGAGGCCACCGTGTAGACGGCGGTGATCGGGGCCAGCCAGATGTCCGCGAAGTAGCTGCCGGGCATGGTCAGCAGCAGCACGGTCACCGGGAAGCGGCGGCGCCAGAGCAGCACCACGGCGGCGAGCACGGACAGGAGGACCTGCCAGGCGGGGGAGTCCCGGGCGACCAGGGCGGCGTCCAGCAGCGAGTAGACGGCGGGGAGCAGCAGCATCAGCCAGGGCGCGGTGAACCGGGCGGGCAGCCAGCCCGAACCGTGGCCGCTCCCGGGCCCGGGGCGCGGCCCGTACCCGTGCTCGTGTTCGAGGTCGAGGCCCGGGTCGGTGTCGGGTCCGGTGGCGGCCGGGCGCCCGCAGCCGGTCATGCCGGATCGTGCGGCTTCGGCCGGACCAGGCCCGCCCGGTGGGCGAGCACGGCGGCCTGCACCCGGTTGGCGGCGCCGAGCTTGCCGAGGATGGCGCTGATGTGGTCCTTGACGGTGCCGGTGCCGAGGAAGAGCCGGTCGGCGATCTCGGCGTTGGACAGGCCCTCGCCGAGCAGGGCCAGCACGTCGAGCTCGCGGCCGGTCAGGGTGCGGGTCAGCGTGGTGGCCTCGGCGTCCGGGCCGCCGCCGTCCACGTACCCGCCGATCACGGTGCGGGTGACGGTGGGCGAGAGGATGTTGCCGCCGGCGGCCAGCACCCGTACGGCGTGCACCAGCTGCTCGGGGGCGGTGTCCTTGAGCAGGAAGCCGGTGGCGCCGGCGCGCAGCGCGGTGCCGATGTACTCGTCGGTGTCGAAGGTGGTGAGCATCGCCACGGCCGGCGGGTCGGGCAGGGCGCGCAGCCGGCGCAGCACCGAGATGCCGTCCAGGTCGGGCATCCGGATGTCGAGCAGCACCACGTGCGGGCGCAGCCTGCGGACGTGGTCCTCCGCCTGGCCGCCGGAGCAGTCGCCGACCACCTCCAGGTCGGCCGCGGAGCCCACGATCAGGCCCAGGCCGGAGCGGACCAGGATCTCGTCGTCCACGATCAGCACACGGGTGGGGGTGATGGTCACTCCTCGGTTCGGGCGGACGTCGTTGTCCGGTGCGCTTCTGCTGCCTCTTCGAGCCTAGGGCCTGCCGGGGGCCGGGACGGCCACGGGCCTTTCGGGGTCCGCCGTCGGCGGGGACGGCCGGGGGCCGCCGGAGGTCGGGTGGCGAACCCCCGCCGTTCGGCGGGGGTGTGAATCCGCAACCGGGTTCACGCAATTCTCATCTTTCATACGGAAGCATGGGAGAAGGCAGCTTCTGTCGGGCCCGCGTGCGGATGCGCCCCATCAACTGATCGTTTGGAATTGAGCTGTGTCGTCCACTGTGAAGCCGGAGCCGCCCGCCGTGTCCCGGCCCGTCTCGCTGCTCGCGCGGCTGAGCCCGAAGGCGGCCTCGGCGACCGTCTGGTACCTGCGGCTGCTCGCCCTGCTGAACCTCGTGACCGTGCTCGCGGTGCCCTTCCGGGACCAGGTCCAGACGCACAACGAGGGTGAGTACTTCACCCCGTACCTGCTGACGGCGGGCCTCGCCAGCGTGGTGCTGTCGGTTTTCCTGGCGATCGCGATGCGTCGGCGCAAGCGGGCCGCGTGGATCTTCAACCTGGCGCTGTCCGGGCTGATCGCGGTGGTCTACCTGCTGTGGATGACGCTGCCCGGGGAGCCGTTCGACAAGCACCCGCTGAACTACTTCTCCACGGTGCTGACCTGTCTGTTCGTGCTGGCCCTGCTGATCGGGCGCCGGGAGTTCACCTCCAAGGGCGACCGCTCCAACCCCAAGACGGCGGCCGCCACCTTCGTGGCCGGCCTGCTGTTCGGCGGGACGGTCGGCGCGCTGCTGGTGGGGCTGAACAACAGCCTCAAGGGCGCGGACTTCTGGGACCTCTTCCGCTACTCGATCGCGCGGATGGTCACCATCGCCCCCTCCGAGCACCTGCGCTCGGTGATCCTCGCCCCGACCTGGGTGAACGCCTTCATCAACGCGATGGGCGCGGCGCTGTTCCTGCTGGTGCTGTACGTGGCCTTCCGCAGCCCGCGGGGCAAGGAGCTGCTGACCGCCGAGGACGAGGAGCGGCTGCGGGGGCTGCTGGACAAGCAGGGCGAGCGCGACTCGCTGGGCTACTTCGCGCTGCGCCGGGACAAGGCGGTGATCTTCTCCCCCAGCGGCAAGGCCGCGGTGACCTACCGGGTCGTCGGCGGGGTGTCGCTCGCCTCGGGCGACCCGATCGGGGACCCGGAGGCCTGGCCCGGCGCGATCGACGCCTGGCTGTCCGAGGCCCGCGAGCACGCCTGGGCGCCGGCCGTCATGGGCGCCTCCGAGGAGGCCGGCGTGATCTACGCCCGGCACGGGCTGGACGCGCTGGAGCTGGGCGACGAGGCGATCGTCGAGCTGGACGAGTTCTCGCTGGACGGCCGGGCGATGCGGGTGGTGCGCCAGGCGTACAACCGGGTCAAGCGGGCCGGGTACACGGTGCGGATCCGCCGGCACGAGGAGATCCCCGAGAGCGAGATGGCCGAGCTGGTGGCCAAGGCCGACCAGTGGCGCGACGGTGCCACCGAGCGCGGCTTCTCGATGGCGCTGGGCCGGCTCGGAGACCCGGGGGACGGGCGCTGCGTGATGCTGGAGTGCCACGACGGGAACGGCGACCTGAAGGCGCTGCTGAGCTTCGTGCCCTGGGGCGCGGACGGGCTCTCGCTGGACCTGATGCGCCGGGCGCGGGACACCGAGAACGGCCTGATGGAGTTCATGGTGATCGAACTCCTGCAGCGGGCCGAGGAGGTCCGGCTGGCCCGGGTGTCGCTGAACTTCGCGATGTTCCGCTCCGTTTTCGAACGCGGATCGAAGTTGGGCGCGGGGCCGGTGCTGCGGCTGTGGCGTTCGATTCTCGGCTTCTTCTCGCGGTGGTGGCAGATCGAATCGCTCTACCGCGCGAACGCCAAGTACCGGCCGATCTGGGAACCGCGTTATCTGCTGTTCGAGAAGAGCAGCGAGATTCCGCGGATCGGTATTGCCAGCGCCCGCGCGGAGGGCTTCATCACCGCACCCAGCCTGCCCGCCCTGTTCCGTCGCCGACACTCCGGTTCCGCCGTGGCGGGGCCCCGGGTGCCGGTGGCGGCGCGGGATGGGAAGGGGTAGCCCTCCGCCGGGGGGCGGAGGGGACCGGCTCTCGTCCGGTTGGGGGTGTTCGGGGCCGGGATCTCCCCCTGGAGGATGACCCCGGCCCGTCTTTTGTGCCGATGTGGATTCAACCGGCGGCTTCTAATGTTGGGGTGGACCGGGTGTTCGGGGTGCTCGGGACGGGGCCGGTTTCGGGGAATTTGGAGAGACGACTGTGATGAACAGGACCCACGCGGGGGGCGTGCGAAAGGGGTCGGCGGCAATTGTCCGCTCGGCCGCTGTCGCCGAGTGGGGCACGTTGTTCGGGACCGTCCGCGAACACGTGACGCGCAGGAAATTCGCGTCCGTGCCGCTGGCGACCACGGCGACGCTGCTGATCCTGATGTTCAGCATCGTGCAGCACCTCCCCGGCGGGGAGCGGTTCGTCACCCGGATCGGGGTGGTGAAGGCCGCGCTGCCGCTGGACGTGTCGCTGCTGCGCACCCCGCTGTCGCTGTACGTGCCGGCGCTGGACCTGCCGGTCTGGGGCGCGCTGGCCCAGGTCTTCGTGGTCTTCGGGCTGGCGGAGATCGTGCTCGGGCGCCGGATGACCCTGGTGGTCGCCTACGCCTGCACGCTGTCGGGCACGATGTTCGCCCGGGTCGGCGTGATGATCGGCCCGGACCACCTGTTCGGCTTCCCGCCGGAGGTGGCGCACATCCGGGACACCGGCCCCTCGGCGGCGGTGGTGGGCCTGGCGGTCTGCATCGCCTTCCGCAGCCGGGCGCGGTTCACCGGCGGCCTGGTGGCGGCCGTGATGATCGGCGAGGCGATCGTCCTGCCGAACCTGGCCGGCCTGGAGCACGTGGTGGCGCTGGTCGCGGCGCTGCTGATCGCGGCCTCGATGGAGGTCTTCGGGGACTACTGGCCGCGGGTGCTGGCCGGGGTCGGCGCCGCCACCTCGGTCGCCACGCAGGCCTCGATCGAGGTCGCCGCGGAGGCCCGCCGCCGTACGTCGGCGGGCGCCGCGATCCCCTGAAGGGCGCTGTGGTGCGGGCCCGGCCCGCGGCGCTGCCCCTGGGCGCGGTTCAGCCGCGCGGGCGGGGCAGCGGCAGCTCGAACCAGACGACCTTCCCGACCGCCTTGCGGGCGGTGCCCCACCGCTCGGCGAGCTTGGTGACCAGGGTCAGGCCCCGGCCGGTCTCGCCGAGCTGCTCGGCGGGCTCCAGCGAGGGCAGGTTGTGGTTGTCGTCGCTGACCTCGACCAGCAGCTTGTCGATCCGGATCAGCTGGAGCCGTACGCGGTCCCGGGCGACCCGGACGGCGTTGGTGACCAGCTCGCTGACCAGCAGCTCGGTGGTGTCGCTGAGCGCCTCCAGGTGCCAGGCGGCCAGCTGCTCGCGGACCAGCGCGCGGGCGCGCCGGACCTCGCTCTGCTCCACCCTGAGGTCCCAGGTGGCGACCTCGCTGGGGGCGACCCCGTCGAAGCGGGCCACCAGCAGGGCGACGTCGTCCTTGCGGTCGTCGGAGTGCAGCCGCTCCAGCACCACGTCGCAGGCCTGCTCGGGGGTCTGCCGGGGGTCGATCAGGTTGCCGCACAGCGCGGCCAGGCCCGCCCCTATGTCGCCGCCCCGCACCTCGACCAGCCCGTCGGTGCACAGCACCAGCGTGGAGCCGTCCGAGACGTCGATGGTCTTGGCGACGAACGGCACCCCGCCGACCCCGATGGGCGCGCCCGCCGGGATCTCCAGCAGCTCCCCGGTGCCGTCCGGGTGGACCAGCACCGGCGGGACGTGGCCGGCGCTGGCCAGCTCGCAGGTGCGGTTGATCGGGTCGTAGACCGCGTACAGGCAGGTGGCGAGGTGGTCGTCGCCGAGCTTGTGGGCCAGGTTGTCCAGGTGGCGCAGCAGCTGGCCGGGCGGCAGGTCGAGGGCGGCCAGGGTCTGCATGGCGGTGCGGAAGCGGCCCATCGCGGCGGCGGAGTGCAGGCCGTGGCCCATCACGTCGCCGACGACCAGGGCGACCCGGCTGCCGGGCAGCTGGATGGCGTCGAACCAGTCGCCGCCGACCTCGGCCTTGGAGTCGCCCGGCAGGTAGCGGTGGGCGATCTGCACGCCGGGGATGCGCGGCGGGCGGGTCGGGATCATCGAGCGCTGGAGGGTGGTGGCGACCCGGGACTCGGCGCGGTGCAGCCGGGCGTTGTCCAGCGACAGCGCGGCGCGGGCGGCCAGTTCCTTGAGGGTGGCGGCGTCGCCCTCGTCGAAGGGCGTGCGGTCGGGCAGTCGCAGCAGTTTGAGGATGCCGATCACGGTGCCCCGGGCGGCCAGCGGGACGACCAGCATCGAGCGGCCGGAGACCACGGTGGCCAGGTCGGGGCCGCCGAGCGCGGCCGCGTAGTCCACCGCGACGTCCTGGCTGACCACCGGGACCAGCACCGGCTGGTTGAGCTGGAGGGCCATGCCGGGCGGGGTGCGCCGGGGCATCGCGAGCAGTGAGCCCTCGGCGAGCACGTGGTCCCACTCGCCGCCGGACTCGTTGAAGGTCAGGGCGACCCGGCGGAGCATGGTGTCGTCGTCCGGGCGGGCCTCGGGCAGCTCGGAGTCGGAGATCAGACCGTCCAGCAGGTCGACGCAGGCGAAGTCGGCGACCCGGGGGACCAGCACCTGGCAGAGCTCGTGGGCGGTGAAACCGAGGTCCAGCGTGGTGCCGACCTTGCCGCCGACCTCGTTGAGCAGCGCCAGCTGCTCGCCGGCCTGCCCGTTGGTGGCGAAGGGGCCCACCCCCTGGCCGTCCTGCGGCGGCCCGGCGGGGGCGGGGACGGCGTCGGCCCGGCGCGGCGGACGGCCGTCGGCTGCGGACTCGACGGCGGCCTGGTCGATGGCGAAGCCTCCTCGGGTCTGGGCGGTGGGCGCGGACGGGCCGGGGGGCAGGCCCGTGACGCGGACGGAGCGGTCGACCGGGTGGACGACCTGGTGGGCCAGCTGCTGGGCGACCGGCTGCTGGGTGACCGGCTGGCCGGTCACCGGGGCGGGCTGTCGGTCTGCGGCGCGCTCGGCGGTCTCGCGCTGGCCCGGCAGCGGGCCGGTGGCGCGGCGGCCGGGCGCGGTGGGTTCGGAGGGCTGGGCGGTCGGCCCGAGCCGGGCCGCGCGCTGCTGGGCGGTCGGGTAGCGGCGGCCGAGCCCGGCCGCGGCGTGCGCGGTGCCGGGCTGCGGATCGGCGGGCAGGACGGGCAGCGCCGTCGAGGCGTCCAGCCGCAGGGCGGGCAGGCCGGCCCGGGCCAGCGCGGCCAGTGTCCGGCGGCGGACGGCGTCCGGGCCCGGCAGCAGCGGGGTCAGCCGCTCGGCCAGCCGCTCCGGGGCCCGCGGCACCGGGGTGGTCAGCGCGGCGGTGATCCGGTGGAAGCCGCCGCGGGCGGCGGGCGCGGCGGCGAACGGCAGCAGCCGCTCGCCGAGCGCCAGGCGGGGCCCGGCCGAGCGCAGCGGACGGGCGTCGGCGGCCAGCGCCAGCAGCCCGTCGGGCGCGCCGTCCGCCCCCCGCAGCGGGTAGGCCCACCAGAGCACGTCGCGCAGGTGTTCCTCGCGGTCGGTGACGGTGAGCCGCCCGGCCCAGCCGGCGTCGGCGGCGGTGTGCGCGGTCAGCGTCTCCAGGGCGTCGCCGCGGCGGCGGGCGGCCGGGGCGGGGTGGCCGGGGAGGCCGGTGCCGCGCGGCTCGACGGAGGGCAGCAGTCCGGCGGCCGGACGGCCCTGGGCGATGTCGGCGCGGTGACCGAACAGCTCCTCGGCGGCCCTGGTCCACTGCGCGATCCGGCCGTCCCGGTCGATCACGACGAGGGCAAGCCGTACGAGGGCCACCACTCCCGACGAGTGATCACCCGGTGCGGCCGCGGCGCCGGTGCCGGCGCCCGACGGATGCGGTGTGGAGTTGGGCTCGTCCAGCATGGATTCGGTCTGCTCCCGCCTGGCCGCCGCGCCTGGGGGCGGCCCTGTGTGTGGAGGGCGGCACGCTGTGCAGCTACCAGCGAAGCACGGAGAGGGGCGGGCTCGATACCGAAACGGTGAGATTCGTCAGTATCAGTTGCGTGTCACTCGGCGTGCGCCGGTACGCACTCCCTGTCCACCCTCACAAGCGCCGTTCGCGCTCGCCCGAATGGAGGCGCGCCACCGGGTAGGGTGGCCGGACCGGCCGCCGGACGAGAACTGTAGAGGCGAGAAGTGACCGCGCACAGCCCCGTCCGCTGGACGGACCCGGAACAGCAGGAGTGGGAGGAGCGGGTCGCCGCCGCCGAACTCGCCTGGCTCACCATGGACGTCGACCTGCAGACGCTGCGGGTCGAGATCGACAACTTCGCGTTGATCCACCACCAGCTGCTGGGCCCGCTCTACGCCCGCCTGGACGAGCTGGACGCGCTGATCGCGGAGACCGTCGCGGCCCGCACCGGCGATCCCGAGGACCACCGCCGCGCCGCCGAGGCCCGCCAGCGGGTCGAGGACCTGCCGGACCTGGACGCGCTGTTCGACGCCGTCCAGGAATCCGCCCAGGAGCACGACGTACCGCCGCCCGCGCCGGCCGCCCCCGCCCGGGTGCGCCCCGGCAAGGAGGCCCAGCGGATCTACCGCGAGCTGGTCCGCCGGGCCCACCCCGACCTGACCACCGAGCCGGCCGAGCAGACCCGCCGGGCGGCGTTCATCGCCCGGGTCAACGAGGCGTACGCGTACGGCGACACCGCCGTGCTGGAGGCGCTGGCCGCCGAGTGGTCCACCGCGCCGCAGGCCGCGCCCGCCGAGGACTCCCCCGACCGGATGGACTGGCTGCGCCGCCGGCTGGAGTGGCTCACCGCCCGGATCGCCGAGGTGGCCGCCGAGCAGGTCCGCCTGGAGGACAGCCCGATGGGCCGGCTGCTCGCGCTCGCCCCGCAGGACCCGGACGGGCTGCTCGCCGAACTCGCCGAGCAGCTGCTCGCCAAGGCCGGCGCCCAGCAGGCCGAGCTGGAGCGGCTGCTGACCGGCGGGCCCGTGGTGGGCGACAATGACGGTGCCACGAACGACCCCCAGGAGAGCCAGACCATGTTCGACCGGATCCCCACCACCGACGCCGCCTCCGTGCCCGTCGACGCCGCGCTGCTGGACGTCCGCGAGCAGGACGAGTGGGACGCCGGCCACGTCGAGGGCGCGCTGCACATCCCGATCGGCGAGGTGATCGCCCGCCTCGGCGAGCTGCCGGAGGAGAAGCTGTACGTGCTCTGCCGGGTCGGCGGGCGCTCCGCGCAGGTCGTCCAGTACCTGGTCCAGCAGGGCCGCGAGGCGGTCAACGTGGACGGCGGGATGTACGCGTGGGAGGGTGCCGGGCGGCCGATGGTCAGCAGTGACGGCCGGGACGCGTTCGTCCTCTGACGGCGTCCCCGGGGGTACGAGGGACGAGGGGGCGGGATGCCGCCGGAGGCGGTGGAGGACCGGCGGCCGGAGGACGGGCCGCCGGACGGACGGCGGGCCTGGTCGGCCCGCGCGCTGATCGTGCTGCTGGCGGCCGCAGGGCTGCTGACCGCGGCCACCGGCCTGTTCCTGGGCGCGGTGTTCCTGCACGTCGCACCCGCCAACTCGCTCTCCCGCGGGTACCGCGAGGAGGTCGACGGGCTGGTCTACCCCGAGTTCGAGCAGAACTGGAAGCTGTTCGCGCCGAACCCGCTGCAGCAGAACGTCGTCCTGGACGCCCGGGTGCGCACCGTCGTGGACGGCGGCGCCACCCGGACCCTGGAGTGGGCCGGGCTGACCGCGCGGGACATCGCGGCGATCCGCGGCAACCCGGTGCCCAGCCACGCCGACCAGAACCTGCTGCGCCGGGCCTGGGACTTCTACGACGGCACCCACAACCCGCAGGACGACGCGCTGACCACCCCGCGCGGCAAGCTCGCCGAGCAGTACCTCAAGCGGATCGCGCTGCAGCGGATCGGCCGCACCGCGGACGGCGAGCGGATCCTGGAGATCCAGTTCCGGGTGACCGCCACCGTCGTCCCCCCGCCGGACTGGAGCGGGGAGGCGCCGCCGGCCGGGCCGACGACCCGGGAGCTGCCGTGGTGGCCGGTCAACGACGAGGACTACCGGGGGCTGCTGTGAGCGGGACACCGCCCGAGGAGAAGCTGCTCGCCGGGATCCCCCCGCAGCCCGCGCCGCAGGGGCCGCCGCCGTCCGCCGGCACGGCCGCGCCGGCGCCCGGGGGCGTCGGCGAGCGGGTGGCCCGGGCCTTCGACACCTTCACCGGCCGGGCGCTGGGCCGTCACCAGGCGGCGGTGGTGCGGATCGGCACCGGGCTGGTCTGGCTGGCGTACCTGCTGCGGGAGTGGCCGAACCGGCGCGTGCTGTACGGGGACCTCTCGCCGTGGACGGCCGAGATGGCCGCTCGGCTGGCGGGCGAGGACGGGGCGCTGACCGTGCTGCCCTGGTTCGGTGGGCGGCTCTGGCCCGAGCTGGTCTACCACCTGGGCCTGCTGGCCGCGCTGGCGGTGCTGCTGGGCTGGCGGACCCGGGCGAGCACCGTGGTGTTCATGGTCACCGTGCTGTCGCTGCAGAACCGCAACGTGCTCCTCGGCGACGGCGGCGACAACGTGGTCCACCTGATGGCGATCTACCTGGTGTTCACCCGCTGCGCCGAGGTCTGGTCGCTGGACGCCCGCCGCGGCCGGCCCGGCCGGGGCGGGGTGGTGCTGTGGGCGGTGCTCGGCGGGCTGCTGCTGCTCTGTCAGCTCGCCGACTTCTCCGGGCAGACCCTGACCTGGACCTCCGGGGCCGTGCCGTACCTGGGCTGGGCGCCGCTGTTCTGGGGCCTGTGGGCGGTGGCCGGGCTCCGGTGGGCGGTCGGCCGGTGGCGGCCGACGGGCGAGGGGCCGGCGGTGCTGGACGCGCTCGCCACCATGGTCCACAACTGCGCGATGCTGGTGATCGCCGCCGAGGTGGTGCTGATCTACGCCACGGCCGGCTGGTACAAGGTCCAGGGCTCGCGCTGGCAGGACGGCACGGCCCTGCACTACCCGCTGCACCTGGACTACTTCACGCCCTGGCCCGGACTGTCCGAGCTGCTCGGCTCGGAGCTGCTGCCGGTCTTCCTGCTCTCGTACGGCACGGTGATCGTGCAGGTGGCGTTCCCGTTCACGCTGTTCAACCGGCGGGTCAAGAACGTGCTGCTGGCGGTGATGATGATCGAGCACGCCGCGATCGCGGTGCTGCTGGGGCTGCCGGTGTTCTCGCTGGCGATGATCGTGGCGGACTCGGTCTTCCTGCCGACCGCCGCGCTGCTCTGGCTGGGCGCGCGCTGCGCGGGGCCGCGCCGACGGCCGTTCGCCCGGGCGACGGAGGTCGAATCATAGGGCTTGTCTGGCAATTCCCGCCGGGCGCGCGACGCTCCCCCAGCCTGACGGCCGGGAGGTGCCCCCACCGCATGGACTCCGCCCCCAGCCTCCGGCCGGGAGGTGCCCCCACCTCCGCCTTGCGATGCACGCACGGATGGGGGTCCCCCCGGCCGAAGGCTGGGGGAGCCGCGCA